>QIAK01000073.1:0-20340 GCA_003225515.1 Acidobacteriota bacterium
GGAATCCACTACGCACTGTGCGGATTTTTCGGCGCAAGCAGCAACAATCTTCTCAACCCGTCCACGTCCGAACAGTTCGCCATTGCGGTTACGAGCGTCGAGAATACCGTCGCTGAAGAATACGAACATATCTCCGGGCTTCAGGCGGAACTTGAATTCGTCGTAGTCAGCCTCATCAAACAGACCGAGGGGCAAGCCCGTAGCCTCAACCACTTCATTCTTGCCTCCGTGCACAAAAATGGGGCGTGGCAGTCCCGAGTTCGCAACGGTCAGGCTCCGCTGCTCGTCATCCCACACAGCGTAAATAATAGAAACGAACTGCGCCTCGATCCGGCGCTCGGCTAACGAGAGATTCACAGCCGAGAGCATTTCTGCCGAGCCCGGCTCGATGGGAGCATGCGAGCGAATGATTCCGCTCACCAGCGCCGCATAAATGGCCGCCGGGGCGCCCTTGCCGCTGACGTCGCCAATCACAATGCCCAGCCGCGACATCGAGTAGGGAATGAAGTCATACAAATCGCCCCCGATAGCGCGAGCCGGAACGAACTTTGCCGCAACATCAAGGTGCGCGAGTTTCGGCGGCGTCTGTGGCAGCAGGCGCCCCTGCAGTTCGCGCGCCAGCGCCAGATCGCGCTCTAAGCGGCGTTCTTGCCGCTCGATTTCCTCATACAACCGGGCGTTCTCAAGCGCGATTGCGATCTGCGCGGCGAGAGTGGTCATGGTGCGTTTGTGTTCTTCGGTAAAAAATCCGCGGCGGGTATGCTCCAGATCGAGCACGCCTATGACTTTGCTCTTGTAGACGAGAGGAACCGCAAGTTCGGAACGGGTCTCAGGGTTGGCTTCAACGTAGCGCGCGTCTTTTGTAACGTCGGGGACGAGCACCGCCTGTTGGCTCAGCGCCGCGTGCCCTACCAATCCGCGCCCCAAAGCAATTTCGTGCTTTAGATGAATATTCTCGTTGAAGCGTAGTGAGAATCGATGCTGCAGTTTTTCGCCCGCAGCATCGAGCATCAGGATGCTGAACATCTGGTAATCAATTAACCGGCGCACGAGTTCGGCGATCCGGCCCAGCAATTCGTCGAGATTCAGAATCGAGGTGAGTTCGCGTGCAATTTCGTTGAGCAGCAGCAAAATGCGTGCCTGCTTGGTGGTTCGCGTGTAGAGTTGGGCATTTTCAATGCCGGCCGCGATCCTCGACGCGACCAGGGTAAGTAGACGGACGTGCTCCTCGTTAAAGTAGCCAGGCTCCCGCGCTTCGATATCGATCACGCCGATAACTCTGTTCTTGGTGATCAGAGGTATGGCGAGTTCGGAATGGACGTTGGCGACCGCCTCTATATACCGCGGATCCTTGGTCACGTCGTCGACCAGAACCGCTTGCCGGGATTGTGCCGCCTGCCCTGTTACTCCCTCGCCGACTTTGATTCGGCTCCGCTCGGTAAATTCTGGTGGATAGCCGACCTGAAAGCGGAAACGCAGTTCCTGGGTCTTTTCGTTGAGCAAAAGAATTGCGAAGATCTCATAGTCGATCACTTTGCGGACGACTTCGGCGACGCGGCGCACAGTCGTATCCAGATCAAGCGAAGTGGCCAGCACGTCGGCAACATCGAGCAGCAGCGCCTCGACTGGCAAGCGATCCGGTTTGGAAATGACAGAACCCATTGGTCTTATGATAGCAGCCGCGCTCTCCGCTACTCTCGCGGCACTACGCAAATGTCCGCCAGATTTCGGTACTTCTCGGCATAATCCAAACCATAGCCGACCACGAATTCATCAGGAATCTTGAATCCGACATAATCCCCTTCGAGCGGCAACTTGCGTCGTGAAGGCTTGTCGAGTAACGCAGCGATCTTCAACGTACGCGGCTGGTGCGCCAGCAGCAGCTTCTTGAGTACGGTAAGAGTCAGGCCGGTATCGAGAATGTCTTCTACAACAATCACGTTCTTATCCTTCATCGACTGGTCTACGTCCTTGGTCAATTTCACTTCCCCAGTCGAGTCCCATCCACTTTTCAGTTCCTGAGTTGGGCTGGGACGGTTGCCATAACTGGAGACTCCGATGAAGTCGAACGTGCAGTCGAGTGCCACCTGACGCGCCAAATCAGAAAGAAAAATAGCCGCACCTTTGAGTACGCCGACAAAAATAATGGATTGGCCCGCAAAGTCTTTCGTAATCTGCGCGCCGAGTTCGCTCACACGTGTGGCGATGTCTTGCCGGGAAATCAGCACCTTGAGTTCTGCCATGGCGTTTCATATTAAACTAGGAATTGGGATAGCGTCAGTAATCGCAATCGGCTTTCGGAATGGAAGAAAGTGAAGGGCTTATGGATCTGAATGGCATCAAACTGACGTGGCTGGGCCACGCCACTTTTCGCATTGAAACACCTGGCGGCAAGACGATCATCATCGATCCCTGGATTATGGGCAATACCATAACTCCAGAGACCGAAAAAAAGGTGAAGAAGGTAGCCATCCTGCTGTGCACTCAAGGGCACGGGGATCATATCGGCGACGCTGTAGAAATCTGTAGGCAACATAATCCCGTGGTGGTTGGGATCCCGGAACTATGCGGATGGCTAGGCAAGAAGGGCGTAAAACAACTGGCCGAGATGAACAAAGGTGGTACCCAGACCGTTGGAGATATCAAAGTCACCATGGTTCACGCCGACCATTCCTGCGGTATTCAGGATGGTGATCAGATGGTGTATGGCGGTGAAGCGTGCGGATACGTAGTCGAGTTCTCGAATGGTGTGAAGATTTATCACGCGGGCGACACAAACGTATTCGGCGACATGGCTATCATTCGCGAGCTGTATTCGCCCGAGATTGTGATGCTGCCGATCGGCAATCACTACACGATGGGCCCGCGCGAAGCGGCATACGCCTGCAATCTACTGAAGCCAAAAACCGTCATCCCCATGCACTTCGGAACATTTCCTGTGCTTGTGGGCCGGCCAGGCGAGCTGCTAAAGCTGGCGCCTAGGGTTCAAGTGCTGGAGATGAAGCCGGGCGTGACCGTGGCGAGCTGAAAAATCATAAGATCAGCGTGAATAAGAGCAGCGTAACTGGAAAGGGAAGGGCGTGACTCAATCGAAGAAAAAAGATTCGGCCACAAGTTGGCGGCATTACAACTTCACAACCGCGGGACCAGTGGATGATTATCTCTATTCCATGCTGCCCAAACGCGACGAAGTGCTGGCGGAAATGGAAGACTATGCCACCGCGCATAATGTTCCGATTGTCGGTCCGGCGGTGGCGCGGGTCTTGCAGCAACTCGCGATCATGATCAACGCTCGCACGGTCTTCGAACTGGGTTCGGCCATTGGATATTCGACACTCTGGTGGGCGCGGGCGGTTGGGGATGGTGGACAAGTAATTTATACCGACGGCGATTCTAAGAATACCGAGCGCGCGCGCGGCTATTTCGCCCGTGCCGGACTCTCCAAGCGCATCACGCTGCATACTGGAGACGCGCTCGAATTTCTCTCTGAGCACAATCAGGAATACGACATTATTTTTAACGACGTCGATAAGGAGGATTATCCGAGAGTGCTGCACCTGGTGGCGCCAAGACTGCGCAAGGGCGGCCTGTTCATCACGGATAATGTTCTGTGGAGCGGACGCGTTGCCGCAAAGAATCCAGATGCTACGACCAAAGCGATTCTTGAATTCAATCGCAAACTTTACGACGCAAAGCAGTTCTACACGACGATTCTGCCTATCCGAGATGGTCTCGCGGTCGCATTGAAAAAATAAGCGCGCCGTTTTAGGCAGCGCGCTTCTGAAAGAAAGTCGGTCCGGTTATTTCGGGGGCTGGATCAGTTCCACGTCGATCGTGATGTCGATCTGGTCGCCCACCACGCCGGGAGCGGCAGTCAGACCGAAATCCTGGCGCGTAAGTTTAGCCGTTGCCGACGCGCCCACCCGCGTTATCCCCATCGCATCTTTAACCGGGGCTGACGGCCCCTCAACATCGAGAACTACTTCTTTGGTGACTCCATGCATCGTCAGGTCGCCTGTCATCGCCAACTTCCCCGGGCCTGCGACTTTGGTGGACTTGGAATGAAAGGTAATGGTTGGAAACTTCGCTGCATCGAAAAAATGCGGACTGCGGATATCGTTATCGCGCGCTTCCACCCGCGTATCCACCGAACTCACATCAATCGTAGCCTCAAGAGAATCCTTCGACGCGTCGGCAGGATCATATTGAGCCGAGCCACTCACTTTGGTGAAAGCACCGCGCACGGTCGACACTCCAAGATGCCGTACAGCGAATTGTGCCGCCGTATGTTTAGGATCGATCTGCCAGGTTGAAGCTTGTGCCACGGCCGTGGCTGTCAACGCCATTGCGGTGACGAGCGTAAAGACAAAACGGGACATATTTACGAGTTTTCCTCCCAATTATTTCAGTCTCACAATCCTAAATGGATTTGACCGGAATGGCCAACACGTCATCAACCAGGCCAACTTCTTTCTGCAGGAAGGGCTCGGCGTGAGTAACGCCGCCGAGCATGCCGTAAAAGCGGGCCATGGCGTCGATGCGAGAGCGGATTTCAGCATGAGCGGGAAACAAATCCTTGCCTGCCTCCTGATCGCTGAATTGCGTCTTATACGCGAGGATGGAGGCGAGTTTCTGCTCGAACTGGTCGCCGATATCGACGACGAACGTAGGCCGCACATCGTAATAAAGCGTAGCGTAGATAATTTTGAACGGCCGGTGAGGAGGAAGAGGTTCTGTAGCGCCGGCGTCCCGACCGGGTTCCGCGTGGCTGAAAACTGACGACTGAGAGCTGAGAGCTAATTTCCCCAGCCCCGCCAGAAAACACGCCTCATACCCGAGGACTGAAGCAGTGTAATGATCCGGATGCCGCCCCTTCCAGTACGGCAGAATTACCACGCTCGGGCGCGTCTCTCGAATGACGCTCCCAACTTTCAGCCGGTTTTCCCAGGTGTTCTCCACGCGGCCGTCGGGTATGTCGAGTGCGCGCCTCCAACTCACGCCAAGAATTTTAGCCGCATCGGCGGCCTCACGAGCCCGATCCTCGGCGCTGCCTCGCGTTCCCATCTCGCCCTGTGTCAGATCGAGGACGCCCGTGCGTTGCCCGCGTTGCGCGGCTTTCAGCAAAGTGCCGCCGCAGGTCTGCTCCACATCGTCGCGATGTGCGGCAATGGCAAGAATGTCCAGGGATTTAGCCAGCGGAAGGGAAGGCATGTCAGTCGAGATTTCCCTGCTCGAGCACCACGTTCTCCCGCACCATCAGCCGGTGGGCCGCCATTTCTTTTAACGTGGGAAGCAAGCGGTTCACGTGCTCGTCATGATGATCACCGGCAGTTTGCCTCCGGTTTCGGCCAGGTGCGCGGTCTCAACTCGCTGCCGTCCCAGGAATCCTGCCACAGCGTGGATTGCTGTAGCCGCGTAGGCATTCTCCTGGCGCAGGTATTGCAGGATCTCCATATGCAGCGGCCGATGATGCCACTGGTCAGCTTCGTTCAAGTAGATCGTCACCTGCACGGCCATCGCGTTCGCCATTTTACAGCACCCGGGCCAGAGCCATGCCCGCGAGCGCGCCGCCGAGGCAGAGCAGGTTGTGGCTGAGGATGTTTGTGAGCATGAGCGCCCATTGGCCCTGTTGCAGGTACGCAATGGTTTCGAATGCATATCCTGAAAACGTTGTAAAAGATCCGCAAAAGCCGACCACGACCAGCAATCGCCAGCGCGGGTCTATGAGTACACGTTCAGTTGTCCAGATAATGAAGAAGCCGACGATGAAACTGCCCAGGACGTTGATGATCAGAGTTCCGTAAGGGAAAATGGGACCAAACTCTCTGGCAGCAAGACGGCTCAGTAGAAAGCGCAGATTGGCGCCGAGAATTGCGGCGACGGATATAGCGAGAAAATCCTTCACGATGGAGCTCCTACAAAAATGGTCTAAATTCTGTAGGAGTTATCAGCCTGAGTACCAGGCGGTTGTGGCGAACTCCATCGCCGTATTTAGCAGTTAAAGATCTTCTACCAGAGAAATCACAGTGGTCCAAGGTCCGACGCCCGAGTGCCTTACTTCTTCCGCTCAACCAAAAACCGCGCCAGTTCCTTGAGCATGTCCGCCTGTTCGCCGAAGCTGTCCAATTCCGCGAATGCTTCGTTCACCAGCGCATCGGCTTTTTGCTTTGACGCTTCCACTCCAAACAGTGCAGGATACGTTACTTTTTCCGACGCCGTGTCTTTTCCCGCGGTCTTTCCCAATTGCTCTGAGGTCTGGGTCACGTCGAGGACATCGTCCACAATCTGAAACGCCAATCCGATCGCAAGCCCGAAGCCGCGCAGCTTGGCAATCTGGCTGTCTTTTGCTCCAGAGTACAAGCCGCCGCTGACAAGGCTCGCCGTAATCAACGCCGCGGTTTTCGATCGGTGAATGTATTCCAGCATCTCCGCCGTCGGCCGGGTATGCTCCGCTTCCAGATCCACAACCTGCCCACCGATCATGCCCTCGATGGTTCCCGTGTCGTGGGCAATTTCTTCAATGATGCGCACGCGGGCTTCGGAGGGACATTTCAATCGCGCCAGCACCTCGTAGGCCTGGGTCTGGAGCGCATCTCCGGCCAGAATTGCGATGGCCTCGCCGAACACTTTGTGACAGGTGGGACGACCGCGGCGCAGATCGTCGTTATCGAGCGCGGGGAGATCGTCGTGAATCAGCGAATAGGTATGCAGCATTTCGAGCGCTGCGCCCAGTTCTTCAATGCGCTCCGGCAACGATCCGGCCACCATGCGTCCCGCCTCAATGCAGAGCACGGGCCGCAGGCGTTTTCCGCCCGCAAACACGCTGTGGCGCATCGCTTTGTGGATCGACTCCGGATGCCGAGTCTCCAATGGAATCAGCCGGTCCAGTGCCGCGTCAGTGAGCTGCTGACCTTGTTCGAGAGTCTCGTTCAGCATAAAGCAGTGAGTATAGCAAGGCCGCGGACGAGAATATCCGGACGATGAGGACGACGCACAAAGTAATGAGGACGCCGTAATTTTCCCCGATTGAGTCATCCCGAGCGGAGCCCGGCTTTATTTAAGAAAAGCCCAGGCGAAGGGAGGGATCTCACGCGGCACGACACTTGATGCGCGCGAGATCCCTCCGCCCGCTAGTGAAAACGCGGTCGTTCCGGGATGACTCATCCAAGGAACACATTCAAACTGGGCCACGATCTTGGCGGCAAGGTCAGGCTGCCGCGCTTCTTGAGAGCGCCACGTTTTTACGAACCGAGGTCAGCACATTCTCGACATCATCGGCAGGGCAGACATCACTGGCGCCCGCGGCCAATGCGGCCATCCACATTTCATCGTCCGGAATGCGGTGGGTGCAGACGATCGGCAGCGCAGGAAAATCGCGACGAAGACTCTCCACGTCGGCCAATAGTCCATGCTCAATATTGAGAACCACGGCTTCTGGGCGAGTGCGAGTAAGATTGTCCCGCAATTCTTCGCGGGAACCGGTTAGGTGCACTGAGTAGTGAGGGCGCAATCCACCGACGAGGCACCGCGCCACTTTAGGATCTTTTTCAAGGACAACTACGCTCTGAAACATATTTCCCCCGATCTTCAACCGGTCGTCAACGGCAAACGTCAACGTTCGACTAGGGCTGCGGGGTGGCTGGGACCACAACACCACAGACATCTAAAGCGTTCAAATCGCGGAACAGAAACCCACACAGCTCAATGTCGTGCAGGCGATTTTTCTGTCAGCGATTCGAATGGTTCAGCTTGCAACTTTCCATTCTTCTTCAGCAGCACTTCCACTTTTCCTTCGGCCTGCTCCAGTTCTTTTCGGCAGGACGAAGAGAGCTGCATGCCCTCCTCAAACAGTGTGAGAGATTTCTCCAGAGGGACTTCTCCCTTTTCCAGTTCCTGAACAATTTTTTCCAGTCGCTGCAGGCACTCTTCAAATTTGGGCAACGGTTCTCGCTCCGTCTCTTATTGTAATGCAACTATTTCGAAGAGCTGTCCAGACTTTTTACTAGAAAGGGCATGGAAAAGCTAAGTGTGCCACCCCGTTTGCGGGACGGTTTTAGTACCCGACGCGTAAGCGATCCTCCGGCTAAACTGTCGCCGTTGACTCCCGGTCTCCGCCGAGAGCCTCCAACACATCCACTGCAGAGCTATACCGCCCCTGGGGCGCGCTGATCTGCGCCCCTTGGGTCATCTGCCGGGCAGCAATCAGCATTTCTCGCGCAATCGCGACACCCTCCGCCCGCGCCGCTTCCGGATTCTGCGCTCGAGCCATGCGCTCCAGAATCGCGTCGGGCACCGAAACCCGGAGCTCGTTCTTCATGAATTCGGCATTCCGTACGCTGACCAGCGGCCAAATCCCTGCCACCACCGGAATGCGGCAGTGCTCGATGCGCCTTAGAAAGTTCTCCAGCAGGCGCAGGTCGAACACAGGTTGCGTTACGGCATACTCCGCCCCGGCCTCGACCTTGTACTCGAACCGGCGAATCTCCTCATCCAGGTCGGTGAGGCCAGGATTCGCACCAACGCCGATCACGAATCCCGTGCCGCTCCCAATCGGATTTCCTCCCAGATCGAGCCCGCGATTCAGGTTGTGAACAATGTTCACCAGACCGATGGCGTCCACGTCAAACACCGCCGTGGCGTCCGGATAGTTGCCCATCTTGGGCGGGTCGCCGGTGATGCAGATCAGGTTCTTGATTCCAACCGCTGCTGCTCCCAGCAGATCGCTCTGGATGCACAACACATTCCTGTCCCGGCAGGTGTAGTGCAGGATGGCGTCCATGCCTACTTCGCGCTGAATCAGAAGTGACAGAGCCTGGTTGCTCATTCTCGCCGATGCCCGCGGGCTGTCCGGAATATTGACCGCATCCACGCCGACCGACTTCAGAAACCGAGCGCCCTCGATCTCTTTGCTGATGTCGATTCCTTTTGGCGGGACGATCTCGACCATGGTGACAAACTCGCCTTTAGCCAGGCGGGCACCAAGAAGCGACCGGCTCTCGAGTGGCAGCGCTGGCACTTGGGGAGGAGCGGACTCGCCGCCAACTACTCGAGCAGAAGCAGCTTTTCCTTTGGCTTCGCCCGCCCGCAGAGCAGATTTCATCACCCGGGTGTGCTCGGGGGTCGTGCCGCAGCATCCTCCTACCAGCCGGACTCCCGCTGCCACAAACTTCCGCGCGTAGCTGGCCATGTATTCCGGCGAACACAAATATATATTTCTGCCATCCACCGAGCGGGGAATTCCCGCATTCGGCTGGGCGGAGAGCGGGAGGGAAGTCGCGGCCCGAACTCGCTCCATTGCGTCCAGCATGGCAACCGGACCCACGCTGCAATTGCAGCCGATCACGTCCGCTCCCCACTCCTCCAGTTTGGCCACAAACGTCTGCGGATCAGATCCGTCGAGGCAATTTCCATCTTCGTCAATGGTGACCTGCGCCACGATCGGCAACGATGAGCTGACGTCGCGAGCTGCCAGCATCGCCTGATGAATCTCTTCCAGGTATCCGAATGTTTCCAGGATCAGCAGATCTACGCCGCCCTCGGCCAGCGTCTCGATCTGTTGGCGGAATGCCTCGCGCGCTTCCTCGAACGATGTTTTACCCAGAGGTTCGATTCTGGTACCCAGCGGGCCAACCGATCCCGCCACCCACACATCGAAGCTTTTGGCGGCTTCGCGGGCCAGCCGTACACCGGCTCGGTTGATGTCGCGAACCTTATCCGCCAAGCTGTGGCGTCCCAGTCGGAAAGAGTTGCCACCGAAAGTGTTGGTTTCAATAATCTCGGCGCCAGCTTGCAGGTAGTCGTGGTGAATCCCACGAATCAGTTCGGGGTGGGAAAGGTTCAGTTCGTCGTAAGACCGGTTGATGAAAATGCCTTTGGCGTACAGCAGCGTTCCCATGGCGCCATCGCACAACACGGGAGAGTGCTTGATCCGGGCAAGAAAGTCGGACGCCATATAAGTTCTGAGAATACAGGATCAGCACTGATTCGTGCATCTCGAGAATCGGCGTGAAGCCTGAACAAAGATCGGCTCATAGAAGGGCGGCCGGATAGAAGCTTGGCCTGGAAAAGATCAGCTTGAGAAGGCGGGATTCAGTCGATCTCCGCCAGAGTTCGCGCAAGAGATCACATTGCTGGTCTGCTATAATCCAGCATTTTGCAATTAAATCTTCCTTTTTCATGTTCTTAGGAGCCTGCCGTTTGAAGAAGCGCATCCTCGTTCTTATGCTCGGGCTTTCGGCCAGTCTGAGCTTCATTTCCTGTGGCAGTAGCGCAAAAACGAACCCGCCAAGCGGCCTGAAGGAGCGCGTCCTGGCTTCGCAAGGTGTCAGTTCGACCTTCACCGCAGGTAGTCTGGACATTATCGACGCCCAGAACGATACGGTTCCCCGGGTTTCTCCGCTGAGTGCCGGAACTTCGCCCAGTCTGATCATGCTGTCGCCCACTCGGAACATTGCGGCAGCCTTCGACGCGATCGGCAATAGTATGTACGCAATTGATACGGTCAAGGAGACTGGGATTGGAAGCGTCCGGCTTCCTGGAGGTACCACCAGCATGACATTTCCCACAGCCGAGGGAACCGGATATGCCGCGGTCCCGACGGTTACCGTTAACGGATTTCCTTTTCTCGGCGCGGTGGAGATGATGAGTTTCTCCACCTCTGCGCTCACGCCGATTGCCGTTGCTGGCGCTCAGACGGTAGTCTCGGATTCGACTGGAACTCAACTCCTGGTTTTCAGCAACGACTCCGATTCCGTGACCGTGCTCAATCCGGGCAATGCCGTGCCTCCGGTCGATACCAGTTGTTTAGCTCCGCCGAATTCGGTTTGCACCGTGGTCACCGGCTTTAGCCGCCCGGTCAATGCGATCGTCAACGGAACAACTGCATATATTCTGAATTGCGGATTGCAGTGCGGCGCAACCCAGCCGGCCACTTCCGCAGCTTGCGGGACACCTAACGCGCAGGCATGCATCTCTATATTCGACCTGCCCAGCCTTACAATTACGAATACCATTCCGGTTGACGCCGCTACCATGGCGCTGCTGAATGGATCGACGCTCTACGTTGCGGGCACCCCGCCAACGAATAACGACTGCACAGGTCAGTTAAGCAATACCGGCCAGCAGACTGCCGCCACTATTTGTGGACGCCTCGATGTCGTGGATCTGGGATCATTAACCGTCACCGGAAGCGCCAAAATAACCGACGGATTTCACGATCGCATGGATCTTACCGCGAATGGCCAGGTCTTTGCGGGATCGCGTGATTGCACCAACATCGGAAACGTCAACAATCCGAGTGGCGAGGTCCGCGGCTGTCTGTCGATCTTCAAAACCGCGGACGGTTCGGTCCTTATCCCGCCAGATACTGGCGACGTGAACGGACTTCAGGGATTTGTAAGCCGCGACGTCGAGTACGTGGCCGAAGGCGGCGCGTTGCGTGTCTATGACACGAAGAAAGATATTCTGCTGATAAACGACTTCCTACCCCAGGGCACGATCAACATCGTGGGCTACATAGGCGATGTAAAGGCCATTGACTTCTTCTAGGAGGTGGGCCCTGCCTCCTCAGCCGCCTGGCCGGTCGGGCATCTCTCCTTTTTCGCATGAGTCATCCCAAACGGCCCACGTTTTCCAGCGGGCGGAGGGATCGCGCGCGCATCACCCGTGTCGCTCCACTACTGAACAATGACTAAGGCCGGCCGCCGGGCTCCAACACCAACCTGTGCGCCTTCGTTGCGTCCACCGCCTTCGCGCTGAAGGGAAGCGGGAACGTGGTTCCTTCGTGCCATGCCTTCCATTGATCCATGTAATAAGGACTCAAGAAATTCCCGCCCTGCCCGGTCACTACGTTCAGGGTCGACTGGTCCAAGTCCGCCAAGTTCGCGGTGAAGCGCTCCGACGGCCCATGATGCCGTGATACCGCCTTCACCGTGTATCCACTCCCCGACTGCTCCTGCACTCCGGGGCCTGACCAGAGATTGATCATCGGAATCTTTCCCAGAATCGGATGCTGGATTTCAACTGCATTGAACGCTCCCCAACGCCATGACGCCAGATCCTTTGGCGCTCCGGGAGCATTCACGGCGGCATCCACCGCCGCGGTAAGCAGATCGTCATAGCTCGAATATTTTTCCGGCAGCCAGCGCTTGGGGCGGTGCAGCAGAATGCTTTCCATCCAAACCGACCGCATCTCCCACGAATAAGTTTTCCAGCTCAGACTTTCTTCTGCTCTTGCGGGATTCTCGGGCGCAGCGCCTAACTTCGGTTCAAGCAGCAACCGCCGCAATTCGCGTATCGAATTCTCGGCAATGGTTGGGGCGGCAGACGCCGCCTGCATGCGGCCGTCCCAGCTGCGCATCATGTCCGCGGCTTGCTTCACCCGCGCCGAAGCCTTGGACGCGTGATCGACCGCGTACACAAAACGCTCGGCTGCGAACAAGTCAGGCTCAGACTGCACATCCGTCTGCAGGGCCAGCATATCGGCAGCCGAGAACTGCCGACCCGACTCCAGCACGTGATAAATGCGAGCTGTGCGCCATGGAGCTTCCCATTCCATGCTGATGGAGTTGGGGTAATTGTCCGGCGTGATTCTTCCATTCGCCGTGCCAATGATTCCCGATGGCGGGTTATAGATATTCGGCAACTTCTCAAATGGAATGTAGGAAGTCCACTCGTGCGCATTGTCAGCGCCGCTCTGCGGAAGGCTGCCATCGCCCGCCGCGCGGATTGGAATCTTACCGGTTGCGTGATATCCAATGTTGCCGTCCACGTCGGCATAGACCACGTTTTGCCCGGGTGCGTCCAGTTGTGAAAAGGCGCGCAGAAAGTCGTCCCAGTTCTGCGCTGCGTTCACGTCAAAAAAGGGGATACGCAGACCATCGTAAAGCGTCCAACGCAGTGCCAGTTGCCGGGTTTCGCCAGGGACGAGTTCGGTGATCACCGGCCCGTGCCTGGTGATCTTCACATCCAGATTAACGTCCGGCTTACCCTTGATGTGAATCACCTCGACGCGATGTTCCGGCTGAACCCATCCGCCCGGCGTCAGGTACGCGCCTTGCGCATTGAAATTTTCGATGTAAACGTCAGTTACTGTCGGCCCGACATTGGTGAACCCCCATGCAATGCGCTGGTTGTGGCCGACGATCACGTAAGGCATCCCGGGCAGAGTCACTCCCGCCACATCCAACGTGCCCGCGCGCAGGTGAGCCTCGTACCACAGATTGGGCATCTGATGGCCGAGATGCATATCGTTCGAGAGCAGCGGCTTGCCGGTCACAGTGTGCGCTCCGGAAACCACCCAGTTATTCGATCCATTCACTGGCAAGCCTTCGGGCGCGGCAGGTAGAGTGTCGAATGGAAGGGTTCGCGTCACCGAGTTGTCGGGAGAATCCGTGTCTTCATTGTCATTGTCATCGGCCCCGCCGGTGGCATTGTCAGGCTGATTGAGATCCGCGCGCATCACGGTTGGCGGACGGTCGTGCCATGAGCGATTCACATATAAGTCCGCGGTCAGCTCCGGCCCCAGCTTGGCAAGAATTCTTTCCCGATCCAGAGCGTCGAAAAAGTAGTGATAGTTCAGGTCCTTCACCATCGAGTTAGCGATGACTACGGAGTCTTCCTCCCGCCAGGGCTGCGGTCGGTAATGCAGGATGCGAAACTCGAGCGGCATCCGATCGGTATGCGTCTCAATGAAAGCATTTACGCCGCGCGCGTACGCGTCATAGTAAGCGCGATCGCGGGAGCTGGCCATCTCCAGTGATTTCTTTGCTGCCGCTCTCAGACCCAAAATTCTCTGCTCCCGGTCAAGTTTCAGGGTGTCATCCCCTAGAATCTCTGAGAGTTCTCCACTGCCATAACGGCGCATGATGTCCATCTGCCAGAGACGGTCCTGCGCGGTGACATAGCCCTGCGCGAAAAAAAGATCGGCAAAGTTGGCGGCCTCAATCGTGGGGAGGCCGTGACCATCGCGCGTAACCGTAACCGGAGCAGCCAGTCCATTGACCTGCAGACGTCCGTCGAGAAGGGGAAGTGCCGAGTGGGCCACGTAATAAGCGTAGCCAGCCATGCCCGCGACCAGCAGGAGCGCGGCCAGAAAAAGCCACAACAGAACGGAAACGAGCGATCGTCGTGAAGTCGGTATGCGGACATCCGCCAAGGTGCTCATGAGAGTCTCTGATTGTATTCCACAGCACCGGCCTGCTAATCGTCGAAGCGGAATACCTTGAAAATGAATTTCATTTTCAAGATGCGGATGGTATCCTGAAGGTGCTGCACTTGCCATGCTCCAGAAGCGCATTGATGACCAACCAACCATCTCCCGCCAGATGGTCCGCGAAGCCCAGGAGATCCTGCACAAGCATTTGAAAGGTGTCGGCCTGAAGCAGACTGCGCAGCGCGATGCCATCCTGCACACTTTTCTTGAAACTCGCGACCATCTATCCACCGACGAACTTCACCGCCTGGTACAGAAAAAAGATGCCCGTATCGGCTACACAACCGTGTATCGCACGCTGAAACTGCTGGCCGAATGCGGGCTGGCCAGCGAAGTCGCGTTCCACGACGGCGTTGCGCGGTACGAGCACCAGTACAATCGTCGCAGTCATCACCACATGGTCTGCACCGGATGCGGTAGTTCCGTCGAATTTTTCTCGCAGGAAGTCGGTCAACTCGAACAGGAAATCGGCCGCAAGTACAACTATTCCACCACCCGGCACACATTTCAGATTTACGGCCTCTGCGAAGATTGCCGGAAGAAAGTGAACGGTCAGTGGCCGGTAGTCAGGGGCCATTGATCACGGATTCTTGCCGCCCGCTCCGCCGTTTGATATGGTCCCCACAATGGATGCGACGAACGCCCAGCTGACCTCGTGCCCGCACTGCTCCGCGCAAATGCCCGAGACGGCCGCATTTTGCCCGAATTGTGGCCGTCCGATGAAACTTGAGAAGGCGGCGCGCGCGGAGGGCAAGGTCGGCATTTTTCCTGAAAATATTGCTGGAGCGGTCGCCTACCTGACGTTCATTCCCGCGATCGTTTTCCTGGTACTCGAGCCCTACAAGAACAATCGCTTTGTGCGCTTCCATGCCGTTCAATGCCTTCTGCTGTGGGGCGCGGCTATTGTGTTCGCTATCGCACTCAAACTCGCCAGCGTTGTTCTACTTATCATCCCGGTGCTCGGACGGCTGCTGGTCTTGCTGGTGTCAATGGTGGTCGCGCTGGCAGCATTCGTAATCTGGCTGGTTCTGGTCATCAAGGCTTTTCAAGGCGTTATGTTCAGGCTCCCGCTGCTAGGCGATGTTGCCGCTCCCCAGGCTGAAGATCCCTGATTTTTTTCAATTCTGGATTGCTTTACATGGAGCTTTTTGATAACGTGCCGCTGGTTCGGTTGGCGGCGGTCTCGCGCAAGGTGCAGAGCCGCATCCCTCAGTCCAAACGATTCGAGGAGGAAACCATGGCTTTTTGCAGTGTTTGCGGCGCTCAGATCGCGGATGGCACTACCACGTGTGCAGTCTGCGCGGGCAGAGTCGCAACCGCGCCCCCTACGACCACCACCGCTTCTGCCGGCGGTATGAGCGACAACGTTGCAGGAATGCTGGCCTATGTCACCATCATCCCGGCAATCATTTTTCTGGTGGTTGAGCCCTATAACAAGAACCGTTTTATCCGCTTCCATGCATGGCAGTGCCTGTTTTTCGCGGCAGCCCTGTTTGTGCTCCATATTGGCCTGTCGATCTTCACATTTGTACCGATGATGGCGTTGATCACCTTTCCTCTTCACCTTCTTGTCAGCCTGGGCGGATTCATCCTCTGGATTGTCGTGCTGATGAAGGCGAATCAGGGGCAGATGTACAAACTGCCGGTGATCGGCGACTTGGCCGAAAAGCAAGCGAACGCATAAGGGTTAGCCCGCTATGCGGGACTTTTTCAGGCCGGCGAGTTCGTTTTCGACGCTGACAAACGAACTCGCCGAGCCTCAATGGGCGCCCTCGCTTCCACTTCGAAAGTATCCGCGCTTGACTTTCTTCCTGTAAGCTGTCAATCCTATTAGCTTTTACCCGCGTCGCAATCCCACGTCGTCTGCGTGGTTTTTAGCTTGCGGGACTCTGTTGGGCGATTGGGGAATTCATTGCGAGTACGGGTCTTCTATCACGACAAATGTTTTGACGGGGCATCCTCGGCTGCGCTGTTTTCCCGTTTTTACCGCGAGCGCATTCGAGAAGATGCCGACTTCGTCTTCACCGGCCTGGTGCACCGCGCAGGCGCCCTGTTCAACGAAAAGGAATTTGACGGCGACGAAAACGCCATTGTCGATTTCAAATATTCCAGTTCGCCCAATATTACGTGGTGGTTCGATCATCACGAGAGCGCGTTCCTATCTCCTGCCGATGCCGAACACTTTGAGCAAGACCAGAGCAATCGCAAGTTCTACGATCCCGATTTCAAGTCCTGCACCAGTTTCATCGCCATGATCGCTCAGCAGCGCTTTGGATTCGATCCTGCGCCGGTCGCAGACCTGGTGCATTGGACCGACATCATTGATGGCGCCCTCTATCCCGACGCTAAGACCGCCGTGGAGATGGAAGCTCCCGCCATGAAGCTCACCATGGTGATCGAATCGGCGCCCGATCACGGCTTCGTCCCTAATTTGATTCCGTTATTGGCGACGAAATCGCTGGCCGAAATTCTGGAAGCTCCTTTCGTTGCCCCACTGCTGCCGCCTCTTCTGAAGCGCCATGAACTTTCCATCGGAATCCTGGAGAAGCTCACCGAGTGCAAAGATGGGACAATCTTTTTCGACGTTTCCGATCACGACCTTGAGGGCTACAACAAGTTCGTCCCCTACTACCTGCATCCCGAATCGGTCTATAGCGTCGGGCTGAGCAAGAGCAGTTTTCGGGTGAAGGTCTCGGTGGGATCGAATCCTTGGGCGCCGCAGGAGCCGGAAGTGAACCTGGCCCGCATCTGCGAGCGTTATGGCGGAGGCGGCCACGCGCGCGTAGGCGCGATCTCATTCAACGTGAACCAGCACGCGGCAGCGATTAAAGCCTCGCAGGAAATCGTTGCCGAACTCCGCACCGCCATCCGGCGGAAAAAAGGCTAACGTCAGCCAACAAATTCACCGCCCAAGCGTTCCCAACTGTTAGCTCGGACGCGCCGAGGCATCGCCGCCGAGGCATATGCTCCTTCCATCTCCGTGATACTCTCACTTGAGCCCTCGCCACGATTCATGCACCAACCCCCAACCAAGTCAGAGGCACATCGCCGCCAGAGACGAGTGCTCCAAGCCGTAGCCGCTTTCGAATTCTTCAAGGGCACGTTTGTAGTGTTGATGGGAATGTGCGCCCTTGCCCTGGTTCATAGAGACGTCTGGTTGTACGCGGAAAGTCTGCTCGCGCTCTTGCACATCAGTACTGACCGTCGGTCCGCACAGATGTTTCTGGATTTTGCCGACAACGTAACTGACGCGCGCTTGTGGGCGGCAGCCCGCATCGCCTTTGCCTACGCGCTGCTGCGCTTCACCGAAGCCTACGGATTGTGGAAAGCGCGGACCTGGGCGGAATGGGTCGCCCTGGTTTCCGGCGCCCTGCTGCTGCCGCTTGAGATCCGCGAACTCATGCGCGGCTTGACCATCCTGCGGAGTTCGCTGTTTGTCGGCAATCTGGCCGTGGTTTTGTACATGCTCTACGTCATTCGTGCTAATCGCCGGGAACGCAGAGCAGCCACAAGCATGCCAAGCTAGAAGCAATTCCGTACTAGAAGCAATTTCGTAAACATTCGCCAAGTTCCTGCTTCTGAATCCCACGACTCACAAGCTGCACGGCTTAGCGGGTCCCTTATACGTGGGCTCCCTGGCTTCACGCATGCAAATTCCTTCACCTTGACAAGGCCCATCTGCCCGAATCATTATCTGTTCCTCACCCTAGGGACCCCTGCCCCCGCGGTGCAGGCCCAAGAACCGCCGAGTACGGTCGCAGGCAGAAAGAGTCCCGAATGAAAGCTGTCCCCACTCGCTCGCTTCTAGTCTTGACCGCGCTTTTGCTCTTCGCACTTGCAACTCTTTCAGCGTTTGCCGACGACACGATCGCGGAAGCCAGCCAGAATGCCGCGCTGTTGGGGAGGGTTACCGTGCTTGGCCCGGTGTCGTGCCCAGCGGGCGCGACCCAGGGAGCAGCTTGCACTTCCGTCAGTGTTTCGTGTCCGACGCTGCCCAATCTTACTGCAACCTTGAGCGAAGCTTTTCCAGCAGGGATAGGCAAAGGCACCATCATCCTCATCAACGGAGGCGGGGGTACAACCTTTTTTAACAGCGGCTTTGCCAACACCTATTTCAATGACGGGTTCCGCGTGGTGCAACTTGCCTGGACCAGCGATTGGGAGGATGCTAACGGCGTCGGCCTCAAAAGTGCGTCCTGCCGGGGCGCGACTCTCTTCCGATATTTGTTCTATACCGTCCAGGGCGCCGACCGTACCTCTGGTTTCTGTGCTCAGGGCACGAGCGGCGGAGGCGCAGCCATTGCCTATGCGCTCACGCAATACCACTTGTCCGACTATTTCGATTATGTGGTGATCGGCGCCGGTCCTGGCGTGGCTCGAATGGATTACGGTTGTGACAAGTCCCTGTACACTGGTCGCGCGCTAAACCTTTGCCCGCTGCTCACCAACGCTCCTTATGCGTTCACTTCCGGAGTCAAGGTGGATACTTGGGAGAACACGAGCACGTGTGCCGCCCGGCAGCCCTTGCAATCGGATATTGACAAATGGGCGGCGGATTCACTGGTCACGAGCGGCGCGACTTACTTGTATCCGAAAACGGCCATGAGCTGGTTTTTCTGCGTCACGCCCCCGGTGAACAACAGCACCGGTGAGGGCAAGTTCCTGATCGATCAGGTGCTCCCGAAAAATGCTCCACCCGACGTGAATTGCTACGCCGGCATCTGCAAGGGCGAAAATGTGTGGCAGGACAAAACTGCATTCAACAATACCCATACCGACATGCTCACGCAGTGTGTCCCCAACCATCAGTGACACTTGCTGAGTTCCCCGGATTGAGGTGGCGCCGTCAGTGGGATCAGAAGAGAATTTCTACTTACCCTCTAGAGCCCACGCTAGACGGCGGGAATTGGAGTTTAAGGACTCTGGCATCGGACCGATTTCGAGTTCATAATGAGTGCAGGAAGTATTTCGATTCCGGGAGGCGAACGATGCGTCTAGGAAGTTTATTTCTTCTGCTGTTGATTCTGGCTGGAATGAGCGTCGCTCAGGACGCGAATCAGGAAACGAATTTCTCCGCCGGCCCGCAATATCTGATCACCTCGAGCTCGCCGATGTTCCTCCGCTCCATCGCTACGCCAACATTGTCGCTGTCAATGCCACTTCCGGCTCCTAGTTTTCCCGTGCCGGAAGCAGTTCCCGAACCACCATCTCCATTTGCCGGGCCTGCATCCCAGGCCGACCTCACGCGCATTTTCTGGGGCAAACCCGTGACCGGTGCGCCGGAGACCAATGAGAATCTGGGCGAAATCGAGATCTCTTCGGCAACGCTTTCTATAACTCTTCCGCCGAGCCTGTTCGAAACCGGCGCGATTGGAATGACCACCGCGCAGTCATTGCGCGAGCGGGGAGTTGGCGCCCCTCTCGGCGACACTGCCTCGTTTTGGAAGACACATAAGACCCACGCTCCACGCGTCTATACCAACGCCGACTTGCAGCGCCTGCACTCCAGCTAACATTGGCAGAGATCGTCCTAGTTTCACGATTGGGGCGGCAATGAAATCCCGCAATCGTTGCCGCACCAATCTGCCGCGCGTGGTAGCCTGAATTCATCTCACGTCCGCAAAGGGAGTTCATGCACGACGTCAAGTTCTCTCATCTCGACCTGCAAGCCATCGCGAAAACTGTTATGCAGCAGCGCGGCTTTGAGCCGGATTTCCCTCCTCAGGTTCCGCTGCAACTGGCCGAGTTGAGAATTCATCCGCCGCAAATTGCCGCCGGAGGTGACATCCGCGACCTGCGCAATCTGCTCTGGTCGTCCATCGACAACGATACTTCGCGCGACCTCGACCAGATCGAGGTTGCCGAACGCGCTTCGAATGGCGACGTGAAAGTGATGGTCGGCATCGCCGACGTCGATGCCTTTGTTCCCAAGGGCACTCCGATCGACCTGCACGCGGCGCGGGAGACGACCACCGTTTACGCCGGCGTCCGCAACTTTCCTATGCTGCCGGAGGAGCTTTCCACGGGCAAAACGTCGCTGCTTGAAAATCAGGATTGCCTCGCAGTGGTGATTGAATTTGTGGTTGATTCCACCGGAATTTTGACCTCGCATACCGTGTACCGCGCCT
>QIAK01000073.1:20466-24804 GCA_003225515.1 Acidobacteriota bacterium
CGGCGCGCTCAACTTGCAGACAGACGAAATTCATCCGCTGGTGCTCAACAATCAGGTCATCGATGTGGTAAAGCAACAGAAGAATCATGCCACCGAGTTAATCGAAGATTTCATGATCGCGGCCAACGGCGTCGTCGCGCGGCTGCTCGAGAAAGTTTCATCCCTGCGTCGAATCGTGCGCACGCCGGAGCGCTGGGACCGCATCGTGCAACTGGCCGCGACGAAAAGCGAAAAGCTTCCTGCTCAGCCGGATTCCAAGGCGTTAAATGATTTCTTGCTGCGCCGCAAGGCGGCCGATCCAGATCACTTCGCCGATCTCTCGCTCGCGGTCATCAAGCTGATCGGCCCCGGGGAGTATGTGCTGGAGCGTGCCGGCGAACCTGCTCCCGGGCATTTCGGCCTGGCGGTGCAGGACTACACGCACTCGACCGCTCCGAACCGGCGCTTCGCGGATATGGTTACACAGCGTTTGGTGAAGTCGCTGCTCGCGGGTCAAAGCAATCCTTACTCGGAGAGTGAACTGAGCACCATCGCTGCGAACTGTACAGAAAAGGAAAATGCTGCCAAAAAGGTCGAGCGTGAAATGTCGAAGCGTCTGGCTGCAGTCGCCATGCAGCACCGGATCGGTGAAGTTTTCGACGCGATCGTCACCGGAGCCACCGACCACGGAACCTTCGTTCGCACTCTGCAGCCGCGCATCGACGGCCTGCTGGCTCAAGGCGAGCAGGGACTCGATGTCGGCGACAAGCTTCGGGTGAAGCTCATTCGCACCGATGTGCAAAGGGGATACATCGACTTTGCGCGAGCGTAGCTGCTACTCGGTGACGACTGCCTTCACCAGGTTTCGCGGATGATCCACGTCATACCCTTTATTGATGGCGATGTGATAGGCGAAGAGCTGCAGAGGAATCACTTCGACGATCGGCAACAAGAGTTCTGGCGCGGCGGGTACGTAAAACACATGTTCCGCAATGGCTGCGACTTCCTTGTCGCCATCCGTCGCAACCGCGACCAGCGGTCCTTGGCGCGAGCGTACCTCTTTCATGACTTCCAACGTGCGACGGTAGCGCAACCCGGAATCCGGGTCGCTGTGATCGCACGTGGCCAGTACGACCACCGGCAATTTCTCATCCACCAAAGCATTGGGACCGTGTTTGAGTTCGCCCGCGGGATATCCTTCCGCATGCGCGTAGGAAATTTCCTTCAGCTTGAGAGCGCCTTCGCGGGCAATGGCGTAGTGCACACCGCGGCCGAGATAGAGAAATTTTTCTGCTTTGAAGTGGACGCCGCCGAATTCTTCAGCAAGCCTGTCCCAGGTCGTGAGTTCGCGCTCGATTGCCTCCGGAAGGCGCATCAGCCGCTGCAGATAAGATCGAGTGACTTCCGAAGTCATGCGCCCGCGCTTGCGCGCCAGGAATAGCGCCATCAGATAAAGAATCGTGAGTTGCGTGGTAAAGCTTTTCGTCGCAGGAATGGATAGTTCAGGCCCAGCTCCAGACATTAACGCCGCTCCCGCTTCGCGCACAATGGTCGTATCCGGCACATTGGAGATCGCAATCGTCTTGACCCCTCGGGTGAGGGCTTCGCGCTGCGCGGCAATTGTGTCCGCAGTCTCGCCGGATTGTGTGATGACCATAACAATCGGATCGACCGCGGCATGGGTCGAGCGATAGCAATATTCGCTGGCGTATTCGACGTCAACCGCGACGCCGGACAGATCTTCGATCATGATCTCGCCCGCGAGGCCAGCATGGCGGCTCGATCCGCTGGCAGCGATGATCAGCTTTTCAAATCTCAGCAATGCACCTTCGACGGCATCCAACTCGCCCGGAAAGATGATGTCGTCCTTCAGGTGCTTTGCCACTGTCTTGGCGATGGCCGCAGGTTGTTCGTAGATTTCCCGGTGCATGGCGTGGGAATGGTTCTGGTTTTTCTTTTGAGTGGGAGTCATGTTTAATGTGCGCTGAGATTAAATCATTTTGCAGGGTCGAGCAAACGACATGCTCCGAGACACCGGTCCCGTAATCCCGATTGTCAGCCTGAACGGAGCCGTTCTCCAGTTGAAGTGAAGGATCTCCACTTGAACCGAATCAACGCGGAAGCCAAACTGCATCACTACTTGGCGGCTGCGCCCTCAAAATGCGCTTCGATTTCTTCCAGCGTCTTTCCTTTCGTCTCCGGCAGGAACCACGTAGCCGTGACGAAATAAATCACCGTGCACGCCGCGAATCCAAAGAACATCGTCGAGTAGCCGTACTTGCCAACCGTAGGCAAGAAAATCGCGGCAATGGTCGTGGACACCGCCTGGTTGAGCACTAGTGCAATGCTCATGCCGTTCGATCGAATGCGCGTCGGCATCAATTCCGACAGCGCCAGCCACACGCATACACCCGGACCGATCGCGAAAAATGCCATGAATACGAACAGCGTAATGGCGACCATCCAGCCGTTGCGCGGTTCGGGAACGGGAGTTATGAGCGCATTTTCAATTCGCAGCGGCGCCGTCCGGGAGGCGTCAAGGTCGCCGAAGGGATTGGAAAAAAATGCGACCACTTTATTCGCCGGGACGCAGCTTTCGCGACTGACATCGATCGGCTTCGCCGCAGGATCGTCGGAACGCACCACCTGAGTTGCCGCCCGGAAATCACCATAGGAATAGATGAGGACGATCGTCGTCGGACGGTCGATTCCTGGGCCAAGCGAAGCCGGAGTCGCCTTCAATAGCTTCGCCGCCTGTTCCTGGTTGTACAGCATGGTGAGGTGTTGATCTGGAGCGACCAGCGCCTGGACTGCACTCTTCGTATCCACGCGGTGTATCTCGGTTCGGAGGAAGAGAACTCCGGTGCAGATCAGCGAAACGATAATTCCGGCCGTTCCGATGCCCAGGAGAAATTTGCGCCCCTTGCGGTCTACCAGCACGACGCCACCGAACGTTACGGCAAAATTAATGATAGTGAATACCACGTAGCCCCAATGCGCGGCGACGTCAGAGAGCCCACTCTGCAAGAGAATGTTGGTGTTATAGGCGATGATCGAGTTGATGCCAGTGGCCTGATTGCAGGCGAGGATGATGCACGCGAGCACAAAAGGAATCACATACTTCCGGCGCAACAGCGATTCGCTGGCCTTGGTTCCACCTGCGGTTTTCACTGTTTCCGCAGCGCTGACGTCGAGCATTTCCTTTAGTTCAAGATTGGCTTGTTCCGTCGAACGCGAGCGCAGAAGCGCGGCATACGCTGCATCTTTCTTGCCGCGCCGCAGAAGCCAACGCGGCGATTCGGCCACCATGAAACTGCCGATCACAAACAGAATTCCCGGAGGCAACGACACCCAAAAGATTCCGCGCCAGGCGGTATCTTTGAAGGCAAGCAGGCGGGCCGCGTCGCCCAGCTTGGCCACTTGATCGACGCGGAAGCTGAAATAAACGCCCACCAGGGCCGCGACCACAATCCCCAGCGTAAGCAGCCACTGGAAAATTCCGGTACCTTTGCCCCGATTAGCTGCGGTCAGACATTCGGCGAGGTAGAGCGGCACGACAACGCCGATCAGACCCGCGCTGACGCCTTGCAGGAGTCTGCCGAAGACGAGCGGTCCGTACCCATGCGCCAGCGCGATCATGGGAATGCTGATCACGAACATGACGCCGCTGACTGCCATCAGCGATCTGCGGCCAATCCAGTCGGCGAGCAGTCCAGCGAAGAGCGTTGAGATAACGCTCCCCAGCAGAACGGCGGCAACAACAATCGAGAGCTGTCCCGCATTCAGGCCTGACGTCGCCTCCAGATATGGCAGCGCGCCGGCAATGATGCCGACGTCTACCCCGTAGAGCAGGCCACCCAGTCCCGCCACAATCAGAAGAAAGCGGTTGTAGAAGATCTTTTTGTCGTCCAGCACAACAGTGCTAGTTGCAATTTGAGCGGTCATAGAATCGTATTCACCAGGGTGCTCCGGAAATGCAACAGCATTGTAGCTTAGAGGGAAGGTCAGGCCTGGCAATATAGCTTCATGACTCAGGTTTCAAACAAGCCTAGCCTCAAACCGGTCATCCATCGCAGCCCCAACAGTCAGCTACAATACCCAAGCCGCGCCGGAAGCCGCTCCACGCCGGGATGACGATTGCATGAGATACGGATTCATCATCGATAACCGAAAGTGCATCGGGTGCCACGCCTGCACGGTGGCCTGCAAGACGGAAAACCACGTTCCCCTGACCGTGAACCGTACCTGGGTGAAGTACGTGGAGAAGGGGACATTTCCCAATACGCGCCGTGTGTTTCAGGTCACGCGCCGCAATCATTGCGAGAATCCTCCGTGCGTGACCATCTGCCCGGTTACGGC
>QIAK01000074.1 GCA_003225515.1 Acidobacteriota bacterium
GGCTGGCAGGTTCCCGCCTATTGCTGGACGAAGGCCATCGGGTCGGGGGCACTGGCGATTCCAGCGATTGCCATGCTGCTGGGCCGGTTGGGCGCCGACCGGCTGCGCGATGTGGCGCTCTCGACGGTTGCGCTGCTGTTCACAGCTCTGACCACCGTGCTGCTGGTGTGGGATCTCGAACACAAAGCGCGCTTCCTGCGCGTCATATTCATGCCGCAAACTAAGTCATGGCTGGCCCGCGGCGCCTTCATCCTGATTGGATACAGCGGACTCAGCGGAATATTCTGGTTAGCCTCGGTTCTCGGGTTTTCGGCTATTTCATCAATACTCTTGTGGCCTACGGTAATGGCCGGGTTTCTGGCTGCAATCTATACAGCCTTCCTGTTTGGACAATGTGAGGGACGCGATCTCTGGCAGACTCCGCTGCTGCCGGTTCATTTGATTGTGCAAACGCTGATGTGTGGGGCGGCCAGTTTGCCACTCTTACCCGCGGCCCTCGGAGGCTCTGCAGCGCTGCTGGCGGTTGCAAAAGAAGCCCTTGGTTTCACGCTGTTGCTGCATTTACTGATTGTTGCGGCGGAATTCATGATGCCGCATGCGACCGACAACTCCGCTTATGCGGCGCGGTTGCTTACACACGGTCCCTTTAAAAACTGGTTCTGGGGAGGGGCGGTTTTTGTAGGAGGAGTTCTGCCGTTGGCTTTTTTATGGACTCCGCTTGATCACAATGTCGCCATCGCCGGCCTATTTGCGCTGGCGGGGCTGCTGATTTTCGAATGGTGTTTCGTAATGGCGGGGCAGAGTGTGCCTAACAGTTAGGGGGATGTCCCATGTCTCGCAAAGGAAGCGGGACATGCGGCACCCGCTGTCGCCAAATTTTGTTTGCGAGGGTACGGAGATTTTTGAATGAGTCATGAGTTCAAGCGCGACGGAAGCCACCTGGCCTATTGTCCACCGGTGGAGAAGTGGGATGACTGGGTTGAGCTTGATCCCGAAGCGTGGCCCCGCCGCGTCGAACGGCATTACGATCTTGTGCCCACGATTTGTTTCAACTGCGAATCGGCTTGCGGGTTGCTGGCCTATGTCGATAAAGCCACTGGGAAGGTTGCCAAGTTCGAAGGGAATCCCATGCATCCGGCAAGCCGGGGACGCCTGTGCGCCAAAGGGCCAGCCACCATCAATCAGATTCACGATCCCGATCGCGTGCTGTATCCGATGAAGCGCAGCGGGACCCGGGGGGCGGGGAAGTGGACGCGTACTTCATGGGACGAGGTCCTCGAAACGTTTGGCTCGCGCATTCGCAAAGCAATTCAGGAGGAGCGAGGCGAAGAGGTGATGTACCACGTAGGCCGTCCCGGCCACGACTTCATCATGGAGCGCACGCTGCAGGCCTGGGGCATCGACGGGCACAACTCGCATACCAATGTCTGTTCCTCGTCGGCCCGTTTGGGCTATCTGCTGTGGCATTACGCTGATCGGCCGTCGCCCGACCACGCCAACGCCCGCTTCATTCTCTTGTTGTCGGCCCATTTAGAGTCGGGACATTATTTCAATCCGCATGCGCAGCGCATCATCGAAGGAAAAATGGCGGGAGCAAAACTCGCTGTCATGGATCCGCGGCTTTCGAATACGGCGAGCATGGCCGATTACTGGATGCCAAGTTATCCGGGCACCGAGGCGGCGGTGCTGCTGGCAATGGCGATGGTCATCCTAGTGGACGAATTGGGAAGAGTTGGAAATCGACGGCTTCCGGGCGAAGGGCCAGAGCTTCGAAGCATCGATCGAAGCGCTGAAAAAACATTACGCAAAATTCACGCCACAGTTTGCCGAAAAAGAAAGCGGCGTCAAAGCGGACGTGATCGTCAAGACGGCACGCGAGATCGCGACTGCGGGCAGCCGCTTTGCATCGCATCTCTGGCGCGGCAGCGCATCCGGCAACCTGGGAGGATGGCAACCGGCACGCGCCTTGATGCTCCTTCACGTGCTGACCGGTTCGGTCGGAAGCGAGGGCGGGCACAATCTGAATGCGTGGAA
>QIAK01000371.1 GCA_003225515.1 Acidobacteriota bacterium
CTTTAGCGCGCGTTAGTGCGCGCCTGCGCCCGCAACTTGCGCAGCCGTCTCAACTACGGCGGGAATTCTCACCACGAACAGCGCCCCGCCCTCAGGCTTGTTCTGGCACGTGATCTGTCCGCTGTGCTCCTGGATCACGCCATATACCGCGCTCAGGCCGAGACCTGTGCCTTTACCCACGGGTTTGGTCGTATAAAAAGGATCGAATACCCTCAGCGGCTCGCGAACTCCGGGGCCTGTATCAGAGAACTGCAGCACAGCCTCTTTGCCCTGCCTCTGCGCGATGACTTCCAGTGATCCGCCGCCGGACTCATCCAGAGCGTCGATGGCATTTTCGATGAGCTCAACGAAGGCCTGAAATAATTGGTTGGCGTTGCCTTGCACGCGCGGAAGATTCTCAGAGATAGAAAGCGCCACTCGGATTTTGCCGCCCGGATGCCGCAGTTCCAGCATCTGGGTCGCGCGTTGCAGCAGCATCGTGAGATCGACCGGAATTTTTTCTCCCGGCGATTGCTGCGCAAAGCGCAGCAGGTCCGCCACCAGATCGCGGGTTCGCCGGGCCTGGTTCACGATCTTGCGCACCAGCCGGCCCTGCTCGTCGGTGAGTCGTTCCTCTGCCCAGAGTTGCTCGGAATAGTTCAGAATGGCATCCAGCGGATGATTGATTTCGTTGGCCGCTCCCGCCACCAATTTTCCTAAAGAGGCCAGCTTCTCCTTCTGTACGAGTTGGGTCTGGAGATGCTTCTGGCTCTCATATCCCTTCCGGGAGTCCTGCAGGGCAGCGACCAGTGCCTGGTCCTGAAAATATTGACGAAGGAATACGAACATTCCCAACAACAACATTGCGCCCAGTACGACGTAGATTCGGAACTCCCGTGAAGGCGCCGCAGATTTGTCGATGAGCACGGTCCACACGCCCAGGACCGGCAACGAAAGCAGCGCAAGCATCGCGAGTCTCGGAACCACATTCTTCCATCGGGGATTCAAGCTGAGCTCGCGAGTTTGCAGATCCCATTCCCGAGCCGATAACGCCGCGGCGGCTATCCATGCCACGGTTGCGATCAGCGGAACATCATAGATGCTTCCGGAGAAGTAGGTATTGTCTGCGGCAGCACGGTCGAGAAGCTGTGAATTGATGCCGTACAACACGCATGGGGTAACGAAATGAAAATAAAAACGCCGCCACCCGCCGGAACTCGTCCATAGTGCGAACGCCAGCACTGCCAGTAGCAGCGCATTCTCGAGCCCATATAGGCGGTCGTAATAGACGTTGTAAACATCCACATTCTTCACAACGTACTGGGATGGAAACACGATGAAGGCGTATAGAAAAATCCACCAACTCAGCAGCATCAGTACATTTACCAGGTTGATGTGGATTCTTCCTGCCTTCTTCGACACATCGGGGCGCCAGATTACCGCCGCAATCATCGGCACAGCGTGGAAGAAAAGAATAACGTCGAAAAAGTAGGGATCGGGGATCGGCTTCCGTATTACGATTTCCCGATAGGCCCACGCCCCTTGATTGCACGCCCACAACGAGAAGCCGGCGGCCATGAGCGCCCAGAAGCTGCGCTCTTGCTGCGGTCTGGTCGCAGCATTGGCCAGCATGATACCACCTGCGGCCAGCATCAGCGCCAGTCCAGTTAGATCCGCGAACGCGTTCAAGCCCGCGCCTTTGGGGGCGGGCAGAGACACGCCTGCAAACACCAGAGTGATGCCGGCGGCTATCACGAACCAACGATTGCGTTGGAACAGACTCATCCGCCCCCATTCTATGGCAGTCAATATGGGAATCCGAGGACCGTTCGGAACGTGGCAGGTTACTTTCGTCACACCTCCTGTCCGGAGGAGCGGCGTGGGGCAATCCCTGCTTCCTTATTCTGGGCGAGAATTCTGGGCAAGACAGGGTGGGGCTTTTGATCTTAGAATCAAAGAGGAGATGGCATTTTCGAGCCTTCCCCTGGTGATCTTCGATGGCATTTCCCGAAACCCGCCTTCGCCGCCTGCGCCGCACGGCCGAGCTTCGCAACCTGGTATGTGAGACTCGTCTCACGCCCGATGCATTTGTTTATCCCATGTTCGTCTGTCCTGGCGAAGGCGTCCGCAAAGAAGTCCGCTCGATGCCAGGGGTATTCAATCTCTCGGTGGATGAAGCGGTCAAGGAAGCTCATGAGGCGTACTCGCTGGGTGTGCCCTCGGTGATCCTGTTCGGCTTACCTGACAAGAAGGACGATATTGCAACGGGCGCCTGGCATGAGGACGGCATCGTGCAGCAGGCCGCCCGGGCGATGAAGCGTGAAGTTCCCGGTCTGATCCTGATGGGCGACGTGTGCCTCTGCGAGTACATGAGCCACGGGCACTGTGGAATTGTGAAAGCCGCACCGCAATCTCTGGGCGCCGCTGTGGCGGCCCCTCCTGCCGCGACCACGCAGTATGAAGTCGTGAATGATGCCTCCCTCGAGCTTCTGGCGCGCACCTCGGTCTCGCTGGCGAAAGCTGGGATCGACATCATCGCTCCGTCCGACATGATGGACGGCCGGGTCGCCGCCATTCGCCGCGCTCTTGATGCTGCCGATTTCATCAACACGCCCATTCTCTCCTACGCCGCCAAGTTCGCCTCTGCCTATTACGGACCGTTCCGCGAAGCTGCCGACTCAGCTCCGCAATTCGGCGACCGCCGTTCCTATCAAATGGATGGAGCCAACCTGCGCGAGGCCATGCGCGAGATCGAAGCCGATATCGAAGAAGGCGCCGACATGATTATGGTCAAGCCCGCGATGCCATACCTCGACGTAATCGCCGCCGCCCGCGCGCGCTTCGACCTGCCTCTTGCCGCGTATCAAGTCTCGGGAGAATACGCCATGATCGAAGCCGCCGCCCAAAACGGATGGGTCGACCACGACCGCATCATGATGGAATCCCTCCTCAGCATCCGCCGCGCCGGCGCCAGCATGATCCTCACCTACTACGCCAAATCCGCCGCCAAGCTGCTGGCATGAGAGCGTTGTTTCGATGTGGGGCGGGAGCGCCACCTGATTCGCCCCACATAATTTCCTCAGATGAACAAATGGAATCGCCCTGACTACTCTCCCAGTTTCTGGAGGTGATCAGGGCGATGTGATTAACGCTGTTGCGGAAATGACCCGGAACTTTACACGCGACTAGTCCGAGGATAGATAAAGGTAGTCGTCTGCCGTTCCGTCGCTGATTGAGGCGGCATTCGTGCCATCCAGATTGGATTTGTATATCTGATAGAGACCCAGATCTGAAGAATAAAACGTGTAGTACAGAGTTGAATTCAGTATCTCCGCCTCGTAGGCGTTGGTAACCAGAAGCGTTGCATTGCTGCCATCAAGGTTGATGCTGGCAATGCCCTGACCGCTGAGGCTGGACGGGGCGGCATGGCTGTGCGCTGCGGAGTGGGCCTGATTGAAACCAGGCCGCCGCTTGGCAGTGGTTCCCGGCCACGTCGCAAACAATATCTGCTTGCCGTTCGGTGTGAACATTGGAACGTCCACAAAGCCGCTTTGCGTTGTGACCGTCGCAGTGCCGGTTCCATCTGGTTTCACGAGATAGAGACCGTAGGTTGAGTTGCCGTAGCAGGCAAAGGCGATTTTGGAACTATCCGCCGAAAAACTTCCAGAGTAGCAACCGAGCATTCCATCGGGCATGGTCGACGTAAGATTCAGATTGCCGGTTCCATCCGCGCTCATAACCCAGAACTCGTAATTCGAATTATTCCAGAGCCCGTACACGATCTTCTTGCCATCCGGCGAAAGTTTCGCGTAGTAGGTGTTGCCATCGCTGGTCAACTGCGTTTGGGTGGCGCCGTCCGCACTGCTGACCCAGATGTTTCCCGACGACGTAAATGCGACTGTTTTGAAGTCGGCGGAGATCGAGGGCGAATATATGTTAGTGAGGCTAGCCGCAACCGGGGTCACGCTTGAGCCATCCAGGTTCATAAGAAACAGCGGCGTTGTTGGACTGACGGTGCGGTCGGACGCGAACGGCATCTTGGTGAATGTCGGGGCGGAATTGTTTCCGCAGCCAACGGTGATCCCCGCAGCCAGAACGAGGAGAGTAAGCAGAATAAGAGGTAGTTTTTTCAAGAGATCTCCTTAAATTTATCGGCCGCATTTTCAGCGGCGATCTTGTTGCAGTGCGAACTCGCACCAAATGTTTTACGAGGGCCCGGGAGTTTCGGAAGAAACTCAACTGCTTACGCTCAGAAGACGGACGGAAGCTGCGCAAATATCACTGAGGCGTACACGACGGCAAACCGGTCAGGGATTGCCCCATCACGTGAAAAAAAACTAATGACAAGAGCGACGTTACGGCCTGATGGTCACTTGCGGCAACGGTACGGTAGTAACCGGCGCATCATTGGAGTAATTTTTGGATCTGGAATTTAGGTTCGCTGGGGAGTATTTAGGCGTTCCAGAAACAAGACGGTGGGACGAAACGACAGAAAAAGAAAAAAGGGACGGCCGAGGTGGCCGTCCCTACATCAACCTGCTTAGTCTTTGCTGGGCTTCTTCGGAGTCAGATCACAGGCTTGGTGGACGCGATCGAGATTCAGGCCGAAAGGAGTGACCTCCGCGATCTCGCGGCCTGCTCTGGTCCTGACTTCCACCTTGAACACCTGCGCGCCGATCATGCCGCGGGTCGTCCCTTTATCCATGGAGAGAAAATGTCCGCGCACCCAGTTCCAGCCGTGATAGCTGTGCGTATTATCGATTCGGACCATGACTTCCATCTGCGGCTGTCCCCAGAAGCCAGGACGGTTGGGCGGCGCCAGCCGCGAGCCGGGATTGAAGTCGGCCAGGCTGAGCTTGCCATCCGTGCAAAAAAGTTCGACGCGGGGTTTGTACTCGGTGTCGGCTTTCAGGTAGTTGTCGGAAAGAAGCTCGAAGCGCACCTTCTTGGCACCCGTCATCTTATCTTGGGATTGAAACTCCATCCATTTGCCGCCGGCGCTGACGCCATCTTTTTCGTCCTGGTAAGGACTCATGGCGCCGTTCTGGGCAAAAACCGACGCGGTGCAAAACAATGCCACACACACCAACATAGCCGCCGCTACCAAGCCGGTGCGATTGCGCTGATCAGAAGAATGCGATCCGTTCACGGTGTCCTCCACGCAAATACTTCTATGTATATTGAACCCGGAAGGGCACTGAAAAGTTGCGTAAAAAAGGTACAGAGATTACTGAAGATTAACTTTTAAGTTGAGGTTGACCTGGGACCGGTCGTCAAACTGGCTTACGGACTTGGTGTCACTCTTGCGGCCCTTGTACTGGGCATAAACCTCGTAATCAACGGCAGTGGAGAGCGCCGGAGTCTTGACCGTGCGAGTGCGCGTGTTGGTCACGTAGACAACGGCATCGGCGAGAGGGTTATCCTGCGGATCAAGCACCTTGCCAAAAAGCAGGCGTCCGACGGTCTTGTCCTTCTTGTCAGGCGTCGCACCGGAAACCGCGCATAGCGCCATCAGCAGCGCGCAACCTACGACCACAGCTCTGATCACAGACTGTTTGCGATTCATGCAGAAGTTATTGTCTCATGCCCGACCAAATCGTCAGAAGGTTAGATGCAATCCGGTGTCTTCGCGCTCGTCACCATAGATGTGGACGGTGACTTCCTGGACCAGGCGCAAAGGCTTGCCATTCACGGGTTTGAAGCCTTTGAGATCGGCTGAGAGGATGTAATCGGACTCCCCGGCAGGGACGCGTTGGGCGAACTCGCCCATGTGGTCGGAAGAAACCTCCCATTTAGGCTTTTTATCTTTGGCACGACGGATCTTAACCACGACGCCGTAAACGGGACGATCGTCTGGACCCCAGACCGTACCGGCAATCAGAGCGTAGGGTTTGCCTTTGGGCTTCGAGGCCGCGAACACCTCGTTATTAGATGGGAGAGTAGAAAAAAGAAACGCGATCAGGAGAAAACCAGCAGCAGAAAGGCTTGCAATGTGGCGGGTCACGTGACGTCTAGGAGTAGTCACCGTCTTCGCTCTCTTCCACCTCTTCTTCATCTTCTTCCACGTAGCCTGCTTCCACAGCCTTTAACTCCAGCGGGCTGGTCGTGACTACTTCAAAGTCGGTGCCACACTCGGGGCACGAGATCACTTCCCCTTCCTCGACATCTTCTTCCACGACGTCCAGGTTGGTTTCGCATTCGGGACAAAGAATCATAAAGCCTCCCTCGCTGGTTAAAGCCTCCTGATAATATTTAGAGTCTCCACGCCTGTTCGGTCAAGGGGGAGAACCCGCAGACTGAGTTTTTCTGGGCAGGAGGAATCGCGCTTACGCCTTGGGATTTTGCTAGACGAGGACTGTCAAGCCATGCTCCATTTCCAGGATCTAATGAGAGTTGCAGCCGCGGGGCTTATGCTCTCGGCGACGGGAACTGCGGCCCAGAATGGAAGGTCCGAACCCGCGCCCGCTGCTGACCCGCAGATTGCGGCGGCATTGCAACAGATCTCGGCGCAGCACATTCAGGCGAATATTGAAAAGCTGGTCAGCTTTGGCACTCGCTTGACGCTCTCGGCGCAGGACCAAGCGTCCATCGCCGCCGGGCATGGGATTGGAGCGGCGCGGGAATGGATCAAGTCCGAATTCGAGCGCTATTCGAAAGATTGCGGCGGATGCCTTGAGGTAAAAACCGACAGCTTCACCGAAGAGCCCACCGAGCGTATTCCTAAAGCCACAGAAATTACCAATGTTTATGCGGTCCTGAAGGGTTCCGATCCCGCGAATGCGAAGCGCATCGTGCTGGTGACAGGCCACTACGATTCGCGCAACAGCGACACGCTGGATGTGAGCGGAGACGCGCCCGGGGCCAATGATGATGGCAGCGGAACGGCTGTAAGCCTGGAATGTGCGCGCGTGCTGAGCAAGATGTCGAGCACGATGAAATTTCCCGCAACAATTGTCTTTCTGACCGTCGCCGGGGAAGAGCAGGGGCTGAACGGCAGCCGCCATTTCGCCCAGATGGTCAAAGAAAAGATGGCAAAGGATCAGGGTTGGGATCTGGAAGCAGTTCTCAACAACGACATTGTCGGTGGCGATAAGAGCGCGGAACAGGATCGTTCCGTAGTGCGGATTTTTTCCGAGGGCGTTCCCGCGGCCGCCACCGAGCAGGACGTTCGACGCATTCGCGGTCTGGGCGGGGAGAGCGATTCCAGTTCGCGGCAACTGGCGCGGTATATCGCCGAGGTGGGCCGGACCTATGATGCCGGCGTGAAGCCCATACTGGTGTTCCGGCTGGACCGTTATCTGCGCGGTGGCGATCATTATTCTTTTAATCAGCAGGGATTTGCCGCGGTCCGATTCACTGAGTACCGGGAGGATTTTCATCATCAGCATCAAAATGTGCGGACGGAAAACGGCATCGAATATGGCGACACGCTGAAGTTTGTAGATTTCGACTACGTGGC
>QIAK01000372.1:0-5113 GCA_003225515.1 Acidobacteriota bacterium
ATCTGGTGGTGGGTTTTTTATTTTGCCAATAAAGATCCAGGTAAACGTCAATGACACAAACAACAAAAGAAACTACGGCACAGCGAGTTGAGCGGCTGAAGCGCGCCAAGAACCCCTGGGAGGGCTTGGAGGAAATACGGCGCTTTGCCCGCGAAGGCTTCGCCTCCATACCACCCGAATGGATCGGAACCTACTTCCGCTGGTGGGGCGTTTACACCCAGGGTGATGGCGCTGGAGTCACCGGCGGCCAGGGCGGCGTAGGCCGCGCTCTGCAGCGTTTCATGGTGCGCATTCGCATTCCCAATGGCATCATGACCTCCCACCAACTCCGCGCAATTGCCGACCTCACTCGCCGCCATGCCAACGGAATTGCCGACCTCACCGTTCGCCAGAATATTCAACTGCACTGGGTCACCATCGAATCATTGCCGGACGTGCTGGATGGCCTCCAGCAAATCGGGCTGAGCACCATTGGAGCTTGCGGCGATGTGGCTCGCAACGTTACCGGCTGCCCCGTTGCAGGCGTCGATGCCGACGAGATCGTCGATGCTTCGCCCCTCGTGCTCGAGGCATCACGACTGCTCGCGGGAAATGCCGATTTCTATAACCTTCCCCGCAAATTCAAAATCTCCATCACCGGATGCCGCGTCTGGTGCCCCTATCCCGAAATTAATGATGTCGGCCTGACTGCGATCACCCGCACTGTTACAGGGAAGCAGGAGATCGGTTTCTCTCTGCGCGTTGCCGGCGGACTCTCGACCGAACCTTACCTCGGAGCCCGGCTCAATGCCTTCGTCCGCTGGAATCAGGTTCTGCCGGTCGTCAAGGGCATCGCGGAACTGTTCCGCGACTCTGATGTGTTGCGCGAGCACCGTGAACGCGCCCGCCTGAAATTTCTATTCTTGCGTGAGGGATGGACTGCCGAACGCTTTTTCGGAGAACTCGAACAGCGCCTCGGATTCCATCTCGATCCCGCGGTCGAAGAGCATCCGCCGGATGATGTTTATCGCGATCACGTAGGCATTCATCCCCAGAAACAGTCCGGTCTCTCTTACGTGGGAGCGGTCGCGCTCCGGGGACGAATTACAGCCGACCAGATGCAGTCCGCAGCGGACCTCGCCGAGCGCTACGCCGGGGGGGAACTACGTGCCACGAACATGCAAAACCTTGTCGTCGTGAACGTCCCCACCATCAACGTCGACGAACTCGCGAAAGAATTCGACGCCATTGGGCTGAAAGTCGGTGGGTCGGCTTTCTGGCGCGGGACCGTAGCCTGCAGCGGCACGGAGTTCTGCAAGATCGCCATTACGGAAACTAAAACGTTTTCCCGCTGGCTGGTGGAAGAACTCGAAGAACGTCTACCCGGATTCGACCAACACCTGAAATTGCACGTCACCGGTTGCCCCAACAGTTGCGGACAGCACTGGATCGCCGACGTCGGTCTTGAAGGCAAGAAGCTCAAAGTGAATGGCCGCATGGTCGACGCTTACTACTTCTGTGTGGGCGGCGCGCTCGGTCTGCATCAGGCGACCGCGCGCCCCGTCGGATATCGCTGCATCGCGACCGAGGTGCCCGATGCGCTCGAGCGCTTGTTGGGCCAATATCTGGCGCAGCGCGAGCCGGGTGAAAATCTGCGTCGCTTTTTTGCCCGTCACAGCGAAACCGAATTGCGCGAGTTTCTTGCCGGCGAAATCCTGCCCGCGGTAGCTCGTGATCTGCCCGACCCGGCCCGAAGTCTTGCACAAGCAGGAGGTCTCGGTGACTAACTTATTTCCCATGTTCCTGAAACTTGAGGGCAAGCAGTGCCTCGTCGTGGGCGCCGGAAAAGTCGGCGAGCCCAAGATCGCTGGCCTGCTTGAAACTGGAGCACGCATTCGCATTGTCGCCATCGAGGCGAGCCCTTCAGTCCGCGAATGGGCTCGCGCCGGATTGCTCGAACTCGAGTTGCGGCCTTTCGATGCCAGTGACCTGGCAGGTGCGTTCCTTGCGGTCGTCGCGACCAATTCGCGCAACCTGAATGAACGCGTCTATCTCGAAGCGCAGAGTCGCGGAGTGCTCTGCAATGTGGTCGATGTTCCCGATCTCTGCGACTTCTTCTATCCCGCAGTCGTCCGTCGCGGCGATCTCCAGATCGCTGTTTCAACCGCGGGCCATAGCCCCTCGCTCGCTCAGACCATTCGCAAGCAACTCGAAAAACAGTTTGGTCCCGGATACGCCGCGTGGGTGGCTGAACTTGGCGAGACTCGAAAGCTCATCCTGGCCAGCGATCTCGACAAAGAACGCAAGCTGGATCTTTTGCATTCGCTGGCCAGCAGGGAAGCAGTTCAAGCAGCCCTGGCCGAACTCCCTGAACTCGCGACAAACGCGGAGGGAGCATGAAGGGGAAAGTCTATCTGGTGGGCGCGGGCCCTGGTGATCCGGAACTGCTCACAGTCAAGGCGCTTCGAGTGCTCCAGACCGCCGACGCCGTGCTGCACGATGATCTCGTCGCCCCCGAGATCCTGAAACTCATTCCAACCACGGCTCAAGTTCACAACGTCGGCAAGCGTTGCGGGAAGAAGAAAATCCTTCAGGATGAAATCAATTATGTGATGATCGCCCTCGCATCTGCTGGACTGCGCGTCGTCCGCCTAAAGAGCGGCGATCCGCTCATCTTCGGACGCGCCGGAGAAGAAATCGAATCGCTCCGCCGGGCCGGCATCGCATTCGAGATTGTCCCGGGCGTGACTTCCGCAATGGGCGCGGCGGCCGCGGCGCAGATTCCCTTGACTCATCGTCGCGCGTCCTCAGCGTTGGTGTTTCTGACCGCGCATCAGGCCCCGGGAAAAGAAGCTGAGAATTGGACGAAACTCGCGAGTGGCGGCGCGACGCTGGTCATTTACATGCCCGGACAGAATCCTTCTGAGGTCGTCGCGAAGCTGCGTGCCGCGGGACTGGCCGTCGAGACACCGTGTGCCGTTATCTCACGTGCGACCACCCCGCAGCAGCGGACTCTGCGTTCCACGATTGCTGAGTTGCACAATTCGCCGAAGCTCGCCGCCCCCACATTGCTGGTTGTCGGAGAGGTTGTCCGCTTCGCCGATCCTATAACCCTTGCGCAAGGATTATCAGTCCCCGCTATTTCCCTGGGGCCGTCATTTGTAGACGCCTTATCCCCAAACTTCGAAACTGCAGATTTCGCAACTCCAGATGGCGCCAATAACGATGCCGCCAATAATGAGGAGCTACGAGCGTGATCAACCTTCAAGAACACATTCAAGATCGGATCGCAGACGTTCAGCATGCGGCTGAAAGTTGGACCCCGCAGCGTACACTCACGTGGGCCTTCGAGAACTTCGGGAACACCGTCGCCATTTCCTCTGCGTTTGGGGCCGAAGGAATGGTGCTGATCGACATGGCCTCTCGCGTCCGCAAAGATTTCCGCCTTTTCACCATCGATACCGAATTCCTTTTCCCCGAGACTTACAACCTGATGGACCGGATCGAAGAAAAGTACGGCATCGCGATCGAGAAAGTGTGTTCGGTCCTCTCGCCCGAAGAGCAGGAGCGCGCTCATGGCGCCACTCTGTGGACGCGCCATCCCGACCTATGCTGCAACCTGCGCAAGGTCGAGCCACTCCGCCGCAAACTCGGCGAACTGGGCGCCTGGATCACGAGCATCCGCCGCGACCAAACCTCAATTCGTTCCAGCGCCCGGCGAGTTGAATGGGATGCCAAGTTTGGACTCGTAAAAATTAATCCGATCGTAGACTGGTCTTCGAAGCAGGTATGGCGTTACATCCACGATCACGATGTGCCCTACAACGCGCTTCATGATCAGGATTACCCCAGCATTGGCTGCACTCATTGCACGCGCGCCGTTCGCCCCGGAGAGGATCCACGGGCCGGCCGCTGGCCAGGATTCGCCAAGACGGAGTGCGGGCTGCACATCATTGAAATTGAAACTCTGCCCGCAGCGGAACAATCCAAAGTTGCCAAGCTCGGGAATTGAATTTGAGCTTCCGTCATCCCGCCTGGCAGAATGCGCTCGACAGCCCTCCCCAATCGTGCGCGCGTTCTGCCGGCGGGAAAAATACTCCGTGCAATCGTCGCACCGATTCCTCCACTTTCGATTCTTGCACCAGGAATGAGATGTTTCGGTCCGATGCTCCCTGGCACACAACGCGCACGTCCATGTCAGCTACGGCGGCAAAAACCTGGCTCGCCACGCCGGGGTGCCGTCGAATGTTCTCTCCGACCAGACACACCAGTGCCTGATGATTCTCCCACCGCACATCGGCCACACCTCGCAAATCGGCGGCAATCGCAGGCAACGATGCCGTGGAACCTACCAGCAGTGACATCCGCCCCAACGACGTTGCCATCACATCGACCGGACAAACGTGCCGGTCGAACGCCGCATACACGGCCCGCAAGAACTCTGAATCAATCGCATGCCCCGACTGAATTTCAACCGCAGCCACGTTTCTCTTTGCCGTGATGGCACTTACTACGCTCCCGCTTTTTGCGCGCGCAACAATTTCCGTGCCTTCTCCCTCTGGCGCCCTGGAATTCAGAACATACACCGGAATGTTTTCGCGCATCGCCGGAGCCAGTGTCGCAGGATGAAGCACTTTCGCTCCTAAATGCGCCATCTCCGACGCTTCCTCGAAACTCATCTTCCGGATTACGCGCGCCTCAGAACAAAGCTTCGGATCGGTCGTCATCACGCCGTCCACGTCGGTCCAGATCTCGACCCGCGCAGCGCACAAAGCGGCGCCCACAATAGCTGCGCTGAAATCGGATCCTCCACGTCCCAGAGTCGTAGGCACTCCATCGCTCGTAGATGCGATAAAACCTCCCAGCACCGGAACCTTCCCACGGGTCAGCAACGCCCCCACCGTCTCTTGCAGTCGGTGTTCAGTTGCGTCCCGCACGGGAGTAGCCTGCCCATGCCGCGCGTCCGTAATGATGCAAGCTCGCGCATCCACGTGCGCTGCATCGATCCCAGAGTGGCAAAGGGCCTCGGTTACCAGCCTGCTGCTAAAGCACTCCCCGAAGCCCAACAGATGATCCTTCGATTTCAGATCGAGCTCTCGCCTTGATTCAACATCGTGCAACAGCGACTCCAGAG
>QIAK01000372.1:5278-11194 GCA_003225515.1 Acidobacteriota bacterium
ACGGGCCGCGATCCGGCTCTGCTCTGCACGATTGCAATCAACCGTCGAATGGCGTCCCAATCTTCCACCGACGTGCCCCCGAACTTCATTACCACCACGTCATTGCTTCGTTCGAATCTGCTTTGCCGCTGTAGTGCGCTCATGGTCTTGCTCCATTTCTTCGCCCAAACAAAAACCCACCGCCAGATCGCTTCTGGCGGTGGGTTCGGTCACTCTGCTTAAGATTGCTTTACTTCATCCGATCCCGTCCTCCAGAAGACACGTAATTCGTGTCGACATTGTTGTGCTTGTCGATGTAATTCGCGTGGCCTTCTGGATGATGGTCTTCATAGAATGCGTGTGAGCTGCGACAATTCTCTTCGAGCGTACGCTCGCTAACCCATCTGGGGAAATTCAAAATTCAGATCATAACCATCTAAAGTTCAGCTTCCAGCCCTCAATCGTTCGCCTTCTTCATCTGGGTAGCGAATTGCCGCAGCAGCGCCACAAATGCCGTCGAGGCCACCGAGAGCGTCCGGTCGCGCCGGTATGCCAGTCCAAGCTCGCGGTAGAGCACAGCATCCTCAATCTCAATCAGCTTGACTCGCCCGGCGTCTACCTCGTCCCGGGCAAATGACGCGCTGATGAGCGACACGCCCAAATCCGCCGCCACAAAGCTCTTGATCATCCCAATGCTGGGCAATTCCATCCGCACCTGCAACTCCGCGGCGTGCGGACGAAACAGCTTGTCCAGCAGCCGTCGCGTGTGTCCGGTCTTCGGAAACAGCAGCGGATGTTTCACAATCTCGCTTACCGGGACCACCTTGAACTTAGCCAGCGCATTCTTCGGACTGACCATGAGCATCAGCTTGTCTCGAAATATCGGCTGGATCTTCAGGCTCGGCGACTGGATCGGCAAGGTCAGAATCCCAACCTCCACCTGCCCGTTTTCCAGTTTCTCGACAATCTTATAGCTGAAGTTCCGGTAAATGCTGATCTGCACCGGTGGATAGCGCCGGCAATATTCCCCGAACACCTCGGGCAGCACGTACAAACACGTGGCCTCATTGGCTCCTACCCGAAGCGTGCCCCGCGGAGTGCCGCTGTGGTCCGCAACCGCGGTCAGCGACTCGTCCCGCAAGCTCTTCATCTTCTCCGCATACTCGAAAAACACCTGCCCGGCCGGGGTCAGCTTTACCGTCTTGCCCGAACGGTCGAGTAATCGATCGCCATATTCCTGCTCAAGTTGGCGGATTTGCGCGCTCACCGCCGATTGCGAGCGGAAAACCTTCTCTCCGGCGCGGGAAAAGCTACCCTGCCGCGCAACTTCAAGAAACGTAATGAGCTGATCGAAGTCCATTGCTTGGATTGTTTTTGCTTGAGCGGAATTATAGCGGACTCTCTTCGATTCGAGGTTAATTACCGCGAATCGCTCCCCGCAGAACTCACCCTGAATTTTGCATGCCTTGCATCGAAATTCTGCATTGTACTTTGCCTCCTCTTAGGCACCAGAATACGCAAGGTTGTTCCTGAGCAGAAGTGTGCGATGTCCTCGCCGGTGCAAGCCAGGCCCAAGAACACAAGAAGAAGTCATTCGAACGGAAATTCAATACACCAGGCGGAGTCCACACCAAGTCGATGTCGACGCGTCTCAATCCGAAGCACGGCCTGCCCCCCGCTCAGGGACTCTATGATCCCGCGCACGAGCACGACGCCTGCGGCATTGGATTCGTAGCCAGCATCAGCGGCCTAAAGAGTCACGAAATAATTCGCCAGGGAATTCAGGTGCTGCTCAACCTGGCGCACCGTGGCGCTTGTGGCTGCGATCCTGAAACCGGAGACGGCGCGGGCGTTCTCATCCAGATTCCACACAACTTCTTTGCCCGCGAATGTGAAAAGCTGGGCTTCGCACTGCCCCAGCCCGGAACCTACGGCGTCGGCATGACCTTCCTTCCTGTCGAGAAGCACCCGCGCTTGCAGTGCGAAGGAATTCTCGAGCGCATCGTCCGCGAAGAAGGTCTGACGCTGCTCGGCTGGCGCGACACGCCGGTCTATGCCTCTGCTATCGGCCGCGTTGCGCGCGCTTCACAGCCATACATTCAGCAAATCTTCGTCAAGTGCGCTCCTGGAATGGATGAAGATGGCTTCGAACGCAAGCTCTACGTTGTCCGCAAGCGAGCCGAGAATGAGATTCGCGCGTCCGGCATTGAAGATGCCGAAATGTTTTACATCCCATCGCTCTCCTGCCGCACCATCGTCTATAAGGGCCTGCTGCTCGCTTCACAGATTACGAACTTCTATCGCGAACTCTCCGATCCCGACGCCGTCAGCGCCTTGTGCCTGGTCCACCAGCGCTTCTCCACCAACACCTTTCCCAGTTGGGATCGCGCGCATCCTTACCGCTACGTCGCGCACAATGGTGAGATCAACACCCTTCGCGGCAACGTCAACTGGATGCAGGCTCGCCAGTCCCTGCTGCAGTCGCCACTCTTTGGCGACGACCTGAAAAAGCTGCATCCCATCATCGCGCCCGACGGCAGCGACTCGGCAAACTTTGACAACGCTGTCGAATTGCTGCTCCAGTCAGGACGCAGTCTTCCGCACGTGATGGCCATGCTCATTCCAGAAGCATGGTCCGGCAATCCTCACATGAAGCCGGAGAAGCGCGCCTTTTACGAATATCACGCCTGTCTGATGGAACCCTGGGATGGCCCGGCCGCAATCGCCTTTACTGATGGCCGCGTAATCGGCGCCACCCTCGACCGCAACGGCCTTCGCCCCGGGCGATACGTCGTCACGCATGACGGTCTGGTCGTCATGGCCTCGGAGGCCGGAGTCCTCGACATCGCGCCCGAACTGGTCAAGAGTAAAGGCCGCCTGCAGCCCGGCAAGATGTTCCTCGTCGATACCGTCGAAGGCCGCATCGTTTCCGACAAGGAGATCAAGCAGAAACTTGCCTCGCGTCAACCCTACGCGCAGTGGGTCAAAGAAAATCAAATCACCATTGATCAGTTGCCCGACCCAACCCGCATGCACCATCCCGACGCCGAGACTCTTCTCCGTCGCCAGCGTGCTTTCGGGTACAGCGATGAAGACCTGCGAATGATCCTTACACCCATGGCGGCGAAAGGTGAAGAGCCGATTGGTTCTATGGGCACCGATACGCCGCTTGCCTGTCTTTCCGACAAGCCGCAGTCGCTCTTCAATTATTTCAAGCAGCTTTTCGCGCAGGTCACCAACCCTCCCATCGATCCCATACGGGAAGAGATGGTTATGTCGCTGATCAGTTACATCGGCAGCGAGCGCAATATTCTCGAAGAGGCTCCCGAGAACTGCCACATGCTGAAGCTGGCGCATCCTCTGCTCAGCAATCGTGAATTGGAAAAACTTCGCCGGGTTTCGAATCGTGACTTGCTCGCGACCACTCTCCCTGCATTGTTTCGCGTTGCCGACGGCGAAGCCGGACTCAAGCGCGCCCTCGGCGAACTCTGCCAGCGAGCTTCCCTGGCGGTGAAGGCGGGATACTCTCTGCTGATTCTTTCTGACCGCGGCGTCGACAAAGATTACGCTCCCATTCCATGTCTGCTGGCGCTCGCCGCGGTACACAATCTGCTGGTGCGGGAAGAAACGCGGACGCAGGTTGCTCTCATCACAGAATCCGGAGAGCCCCGAGAGGTCATGCACTTCGCCTTGCTCAGCGGATACGGCGCCAGCGCCATCAATCCGTACCTCGCCCTCGAGAGCGTTGAGAACCTTGCCTGGCGCGGCGAGTTGGGCGACAGCGTCACTCCCGAACTCGCGGCCCTGCATTTTATGAAGGCCATCAAAAAAGGCCTGCTGAAGACTTTCTCAAAGATGGGCATATCCACTTTGCAGAGTTATCAGGGCGCGCAGGTGTTCGAAGCCATCGGCCTGAACAAAGAATTGGTCGACGCATATTTCGCCGGCACCACCTCACGCCTTGAGGGCATTGGACTCTCCGTCATCGCCGCCGAAGCCCAACTGAAACACGATTACGCTTTCCGCCCGCTCACCGAATTCGAGACTGAACTCTCCGTGGGCGGCAGCTATCACCAGCGCGTCAATGGCGAATACCATTTGCTGAATCCGCAGACTATCAGCAAGCTGCAGCAGGCGGTTCGCGAGGATAGCTTCGAGCGGCCTGATGAAGTTGAAGCCGAGTGACACTCCGGTTCCGCTCGACGAAGTTGAGCCCGCGAAAGAAATCGTGAAGCGATTTACCACCGGCGCCATGTCATTCGGCTCCATCAGCAAAGAAGCTCATGAGACGCTGGCTATCGCCATGAACCGCATCGGCGGCAAATCCAATACCGGCGAAGGCGGAGAAGACGAGGCTCGCTTCAATCCCGATGCGAACGGTGATCTTCGCCGCAGCGCCGTAAAGCAAGTAGCCTCGGCCCGTTTCGGTGTAACCGCAAACTATCTCGTGAACGCCGACGAGTTGCAGATAAAAATGGCGCAAGGCGCCAAACCAGGCGAGGGCGGCCAGCTTCCAGGACACAAAGTCGACGACGTTATTGCCCGGATCCGCCATTCCATTCCAGGCGTGGGCCTCATCTCTCCGCCGCCGCATCACGATATCTATTCCATCGAAGATCTCGCGCAGCTGATCTATGACCTCAAGAATGTTAATCCGCAGGCCCGCATCGCGGTAAAACTTGTCGCGGAAGTCGGCGTGGGAACCGTCGCAGCGGGAGTGGCCAAGGCACACGCCGATGTCGTACTGATCAGCGGCGATAGCGGCGGCACCGGCGCGTCCCCTCTGAGTTCCATTAAGCATGCCGGCATTCCCTGGGAACTCGGCTTGGCGGAGACTCAGCAGGTACTGGTCTTGAACGATCTGCGCAGCCGCATCCGGGTGCAGACCGACGGCAAGCTTCAGACCGGCCGCGACGTCGCCATCGCCGCCTTGCTGGGCGCCGAAGAGTTTGGCTTCGCGACCACTCCACTGATCGCGATGGGATGCATCATGATGCGCAAGTGCCATCTCAATACTTGCTCGGTGGGCATCGCCACCCAGGATCCCGTGCTGCGTCAGCAGTTCAAAGGGCAGCCCGAGCACGTCATCAATTTCTTTTTCTTTATCGCAGAACAGCTTCGCCAGTACATGGCACACCTCGGCTTCCGCACCGTGGATGAGATGGTGGGCCGCGTCGACATGCTCGACGTCGAACCCGCCGTAAGCTATTGGAAAGATCACTGGAAGGCCAAAGGCCTCGATTTCTCGGCCATTCTCTACAATCCGCCCGTGCCCTCGCGCATTGCTCGCCGCTGCGTTCAATCGATCAACTGGTCGAACACTCCCTTGATGCTCTGCTGAGTCTTAGTCCGCTTGAAATCAATTTGCCCGTCCGCAACGTTCATCGCTCCGTCGGGACCATGCTGAGCGGAGAGGTCGCACGCCGCTACGGTTCCGCCGGGCTGCCCGATGAGACGCTCAGAATCCACTTGAGCGGCTCGGCCGGACAGAGTCTGGGAGCGTTTCTCGCCAAAGGCATCACCATCACTCTCGAAGGCGAGGCCAACGATTATGTTGGCAAGGGACTTTCCGGCGGGCGCATCATTGTTTATCCGCCCAAAGGCTCGGATTTTGCTCCGGAAGAGAACATCATCATCGGCAACGTCGCTCTCTACGGCGCAACCAGCGGTGAAACTTTCTTCAACGGAGTTGCCGGCGAGCGCTTTGCCGTTCGCAATTCCGGCGCAACAGCAGTCGTCGAAGGCGTCGGAGATCATGGCTGTGAATACATGACCAATGGCTTGGTGCTCGTGCTTGGCTCCTGCGGCAGAAATTTCGCCGCGGGCATGAGCGGAGGCCTCGCCTACGTGTTCGACCAGCACGGAGACTTCGCCGAGAAGCGCTGCAATCTCGACTCCGTCGACCTCGATCCTTTGCTCGATCTCCAGGATGTCCAG
>QIAK01000373.1 GCA_003225515.1 Acidobacteriota bacterium
CGATACGGCTTCGCCCCGGCTCTGCTCTTCGCCGACCTGGAAGGCATGCTGCAGAAGGCACGCCCTCAGGCGGTTTTGGTCTATACCAATACGTATGATCACCGGCGGGTCGTCGAAATCTGCGCCCGGCACGGCGTTCACGTGCTGATGGAGAAGCCGCTCGCGGTGAGTCTCGAAGATGCTCTGGCAATCGAAAATGCCGCCCACGCCGGCAAGATTCATACGCTGGTCAACTACGAAACTTCCTGGTACCGCAGCAATCATGCCGCGTACGATCTTGTACGTGCGGGCGCGCTGGGCGACGTCCGCAAGGTGGTGATTCATGACGGCCACAATGGCCCGAAAGAAATCGGAGTCGAACCGGAGTTCCTGGCCTGGCTCACCGATCCCAAACTGAACGGCGGTGGCGCTCTGTTCGATTTCGGATGCTATGGTGCCGACCTGATGACCTGGCTGATGGATGGACAACGTCCGCAAACTGTCACCGCTCTCACGCAGCAGATGAAACCGGAAATCTATGCACGCGTGGACGACGAGGCCACGATCATCCTGACTTATCCCAAAGCCCAAGCCATCGTGCAGGCCTCGTGGAACTGGCCCTTCGGCCGCAAAGACATGGAAGTGTACGGCCGGACGGGATACGTCATCACAGTTCAGGCGAATGACATCCGCGTGCGCCGCGGCGGGGACAACACCCACGAGGAACAGCTTGCGGCCAAGCCTGTGCCGCCCCCGTACGACAATTCGCTTTCGTATTTGCGGGCGGTAGTTCTCAATGGAGCGAAAGAGGACGCGCTGTCCTCACTCGAAACCAATGTGACGGTAACGGAAATCCTTGATGCAGCGCGCCGTTCAGCAGCGGAGGGAAAAACCATACCTTTACCTCCCTCCCGATAACGTCGCTTGTCATCCTGAGCGTAGCAAACACTTCGCGAATGCGAAGTGTTGGCGGAGTCGAAGGACCCCGCGCCATCATGCTCCACCACAAACGTCTCAAGGTTCCCACGATGCGGCGCCTCGGGCGAAACGCCTTGAGTCGCCGCAATAGCGGCCATGCTGCGAGGGATCCTTCGACTCCGTGTGGCCTGCGCATCGCGCAGGCCACACTCCGCTCAGGATGACATTTGAAGCGATAATCTCCCACCCCAGCAAACAAACTTCTCCCGCACAGTCCGCTGCGCATGCCGAAAAGCTTCGGGCAAGCCTCGCAGCAAATCCGTCGCAACCATCGAGTGCTCGCCCACACTTTCGAGCATCACATCAGCCGCGAGCCCATGCAGGTGAACCGCGGCACAAACTGCCAGCAGCGCGTCTTTTGGATGTTGCGCCAGCATGCCCGCAACCATCCCGGTAAGAATGTCGCCCGTTCCGCCAGTGGACATTCCGGGATTCCCCGTTGTGTTGACCCAAGCTTCGCCGCTTGGTTCAACCACCAGCGTTCGATGGCCTTTCAGCACGACAATCAATTCGTGCTCGCGGGCAAACCGCCGCGCTACGCCCAGCCGATCTTTCTGCACGTCGGCGGTGGAGCAGCCCGCCAGGCGCGCCATCTCTCCCGGATGCGGCGTAATCACCAGCACGCGTCCCTTGCCGCTCAATTCATCTGTGTGATCCTCAAAGGCGTTCAACCCATCAGCATCGAGAACAGTGGGTCCCGCACTCGTACTCACTAACTCTCGTACTAGTTCAGAAGTTTCGGCGTACCGTGAAATTCCCGGCCCGATCGCCAACACGCTCTTCCCTTTCATGAGAGCGTCCAGTTTGCCTGAAGCACTGGCAGCAATCGTTCCCTCGCGTGTCTCGGGCAAAGGCTCGGTCATCAGTTCGGGATAAAATCCGGCAACCGTTGCCAGCGCAGATTTTGCCGTTGCTACCGTCGCCAGCCCCGCTCCAGTTCGTAATGCTGAAACTCCGGCCATCGCTACCGATCCCACTTTTCCAAGTGATCCCCCAACAACCAGCACATGCCCATAGTTGCCCTTGTTGGAGTTCGCCGGACGCGGCCCGATCAATGGCGCGAAGTCGTGGGTTGTAATTACACTCCGCGCCAGCGCGGAAATAATCGCCTCTTTGGGTGAGCCGATCTCAGCAACGTAAGTTGATCCCTCAGTAAGCTCACTGAAAACATGCGCCGGACGTGCCGCGGTGAAAGTGATGATCGAATCCGCACGCGCAATTACTCCGTGCTGAGGAGCTCTCTGCGAAAACATCGCATCCGCATCGGCGCCGGAAGGAATGTCAACCGCAACCACGGGTACCTGGCTTGCATTTAGGATCGCGATAGCATCGGCATAAAATCCGCTCACCGGCGGCTTGAACCCCGTGCCTAGAATCGCGTCCATATATAAGTCGGCAGGAAGAGAGAGCCGTACGCGGTCAGTGTTCAACTCTTCACTGGAATGAACTGTGATTGCGGGAGCCGGCAGTTTTGCGAACATGGCGGCCGCATCGCCGCGAAGCTCTGCCGGATCGGCCAGCAGAATCACCTGGACTGACTTACCCTTCTCATGTAAGAGCCGCGCGGCCACGAATCCGTCACCGCCATTGTTGCCCTTGCCGCAGAACACCACAATCTTTCCTGTTGCGCCGTAATGCTCCAGAACATGCTCCGCCACCGCAGCACCAGCATTCTCCATGAGCGTGAGTGACGGAACCCCATAGCGCTCGCTGCTGGCGCGGTCGATGGCGCGCATTTCTGCCGTAGTGACGATTTTCATTTGCTCTCGCTACTTACGATGAGGAGGCTGTTAATTCGAGTTGCCGCAACTGCGCCGGCTCGCCCATCGCGATCAGGCAATCGTTCACTTCGATGCGCTCATCGGGCGCAGGATTAAATCGCATGGCGTCCCGGCGCTTGATGGCGAGCACAATCACTCCATGCTCCTGCCGGACGCGCGAACTCTCGATTGTCTTTCCCGCAAATGCAGAGGCGGGCGTGATGTGGATCTCCCCAATCTCCAAATCCATGCCGAGGTGCGTGGTGGCAGTGTCGAGAAAGCTGACCACGTGCGGGCGGAGTAGCGATTGCGCGATGCGCTGTCCGGCAAACGAATACGGCGAAACCACGGCATCGGCGCCGGCAGTCAGCAGATGTTTTTCCGCGCTGTCTTCGCTGGCCCGCGCAATGATCTTCAAGTGCGGATTCAATCCGCGCGCCGTGAGCACGATGTAAAGGTTGGTCGCGTCAGTAGTTGTGGCGGCAATCAGGCCGCGCGCCCGCTCGATCTGTGCCTCGCGCAGGGTCTGCTCCTGAGTCGCGTCACCGGCAAGGACCAGCCAGTTTTCCGACGTGAATCGCTGGCGTTTGGCTTCGTTATTCTCGAGAATGACGAAGGGCACGGGCTTACGCGAAAGTTCGCGCGCCACACTTCGTCCCACGCGTCCCAGGCCGCAGATGATGTAGTGCCCGTCGAGCCGGCCGATTTCGCGTTCCATGCGCCGCCTTCCGAAGAAGCTTTGCAGCTCAAATTCTAGCAAAGCCTGACTGAGGGCCCCGACCCCCAACAACAACAGTGACACTCCCGAAAGAATCACGAACACATTGAACACGCGACCAGTGTGGGAAAGCGGATGCACCTCCTGGTATCCAATTGTGGTCAGCGTGGTGACCACCATGTAGAAACCATCGAACCATGGCCAGCCTTCAATGTAGTGATAACCCGCAGTGCCGGCCGCCATCACCAGCGATAGGAGCACGGCTATAGTTCGAAGATTCCGTAAGGACTTCATAACAAAGTGGTTCAGTTGCGATTAGCCAGGGATCAGTAGTCTGGAAGAATCCTATAAGAATGTCTTCATGCTACGTTGCCCCTGATCAGGGCACTTTAAAACAGAACGGCCCTCCGCGGCTGTGCGGAGGGCCTGAAGCTACATCGCCCATTAGGCTTCTGGTGTTCTTCCAGCGGCAATCGCCTGTACCCGGCTGTGCTTTTGACCATAGCTGAAGTAAACGACGAGTCCGATAATCAGCCAAATAATCAAGCGGGCCCAATTGACCCAACCCAGCTTGTACATCATATAGCCGTTGGAGATGACTCCGAGAATCGGCACCAGCGGCACCCACGGTGTTCGAAAAGGCCGCGGCTGGCTGGGGTTAGTACGCCGTAGAACCAGCACGGCAATTGACACGATCACAAATGCAAGGAGTGTCCCAATGTTCACCATCTTGCCTATATCGTCTATAGGGGTAACACTGCCGACGACCGCAGCCAGAAGTCCTACAAGGATAGTATTTTTCCATGGGGTTCGGAATTTGGGATGAATGGCGGCAAA
>QIAK01000374.1 GCA_003225515.1 Acidobacteriota bacterium
AGGATCAAAATCCATCTCGTGCGTCCCATATCTGGTGTGGCCTGCAGCAACGGGTTTGTCGACCTCTCCGGGACGGATTATAGCGGAGACTTCGAAGGAGACATCACTCAGGACGGACCGCTTGTCTCATTTCGGACACCGCATGTCACTTTTCCTGCAAACACTGGTTCTTCGCGGCATATTGTCCGGTGAGCAGGAACATCGCCTAGAGGAGTTCAACATGGAGAAGATTCTGACTCAGTATGCAGTGTGCGCGCTTGCGGTCGCTCTGATGGTGCCGCTGGCGCAGGCGCAGCCGGCAGGAATACAGGCCGCCTTCGGAAAAGATGCCGGAACGCTTTCCGACAAATTCACCGGACTCGCGCGCGTTATGTCGGGCAAGTACGACTGGAAGCCCGGCCAGGGCGTTCGCTCCGTCGGCGATGTTTTCAACCTGATCGTCACGGAGAACCGCATGCTCGTCGGCGTGCTTTCGGGCACACCGAAAACGGGGGCAAAGCCCGCCCCCATCACCGATCCGGAGAAATTGCAGGAAGCTCTGAAGGCTTCTTACGTCGAGCTGCAAAAAGCGATTACGGGACTTTCCGACAACGACCTGCAGGCGCCGGTGAAACTCTTCGGAAGAGACATGACGAAGCAGGGCGCGCTGATGCTGATTCTCAATGATCAACACGAGCATCTGGGGCAGTCGATCGCGTACGCGCGCAGCAACGGCGTGGTTCCGCCCTGGTCCAAGTAAGAGTGCCGATCTCCTCCGTAAAGTGTTGCGTGCACGGAATCGGTAGTCCCCAGCGATCCAACCTCCAAGTCAAGATCTGAAAGAAATTGGCATATGAATAAAAAGAGAATGGGCACGGTATTCCTTGCAATCCTTATGTGTGGCTTGGTTTCTCAAGCGTCAGCGCAGGACGCGGAACCCAAATTCAACTCCAACGGCGATGACATCGCGAAGATTCGCGGCCTGTTGGACGAGTTCCGTCAAGATATTATTCGCAAGGACGGCTACGCCCTAACGAAGCTCGTGCTGAACCCTGATGTGCTCTTTCATCACACCAACACCCAGGAAGAGATTGATAGCGCCCGCAAATACAACGCCCACTTCGATGGGATTGGCCCGAGCCAGCTCGATGGATTTGCGAAACTCCTCGCTACGTCGAAGGACAAACTCGAAGAGAGATTTCGCAACATCGAGATTCGCCAGGACGGTCCTCTAGGGCTGGTGACATTTAATTACGATTTTGTCATCAACGACAAGGTTCACCATTCAGGCCTCGAAGTCTGGCAAGTGTGCAAAATTGATGGGCAGTGGAAGATCTTGTCCGTTGCCTGGACGATTTATTGACAGTCACAGCTGACAGCCAACAGCTCTCCAGAGAACAAGGCGAGCATCCGCCTGATGGTTGCGCCAGACCGCTGAAGAAAGTGAAGTGAAATCAGTGAACTCTGGGACAGACGGAAATGACCCCAACTGATTGGTTCCAAGTCGGGGAATTCGCCTTTCTGTGATTCCGTGATATTGACCGAGAGGAGCGCCTTCATGCCGACTTTACTTCAGGATGTTCGCTATGGTTTGCGCATGCTGGTCAGGAAGCCCACGTTCACGATCGTGGCTGTCCTGACGTTGGCTCTGGGCGTGGGAGCCAACACAGCCATTTTCAGCATCGTGAACGCCGTGTTGCTCCGTTCTCTTCCGTTCCCCGAGCCCGACCGTCTAGTGAGGATCTACTTTAACAACCCAGGGGTAGGGTTACGGGGCGTCCGGTTTTCCGTACCTGAATTGGACGACCTTAGAACGCAGACGGATGTGTTCGAAGATGTGAGTGTCATCGTCTTTGGCCCCACAAACTTGACCGGTGCCAAACAGCCCGAACATTTGGAAATGATGGAGGTCTCTCCCAACTACTTTTCCATGCTCGGCGCCACACCCGAACTAGGACGCTTGTTTGGTCACCAGGACTTCGCGCTCGGTTTCGCGCCCGCGGTCGTGATCAGCGATGCCTTGTGGCGCCGATCTTATGGGGCTGATCCTGGCGTCCTCGGTCGGAGCCTTCGCCTCGATAACGATCTGTATACGATTGTAGGTGTACTTTCTCCCGGATTTCGCAACCCCGGATCGACCATTCCAGCCGTGGAGGTGTGGACTACCTGCGGATTCAGTGGCGATCCGTTCCCAGCGCCGGCGCGTGGCATGCGCATACTACCAGGGGCGATCGCTCGTCTCAAGCCGGGCCTCACCCTAGCGCAAGCTCAAGCGCGGCTTGATGCCCTGACTGCTAATTTGCGTCGCGAATTCGCGAATGATTACCCTCCGCAAGCCAAATGGATGGTTGAGATTGTGCCGTTGCAGCAATCGTTGGTGGGTAAGGTTCGACCGATGCTGTTCGTGTTGATGGCTGCCGTAGTCTTAATCGTTTTCATCGTGTCTCTAAACATTGGCGGCCTGCTCCTGGCGCGCGCCTCCGGACGGCAGCAAGAAATGGCAGTGCGCGCGGCGATGGGAGCGAGCGCGGGCAGAATGGTCCGGCAGATGCTCACCGAATCGCTGTTGCTGGCTTTCATCGGGGGAATCGCAGGGCTCACGACGGCGGTGATTGCGCTGAAAGCCGTCTTGCGATTTGTGCCTGGGAATCTTCCGCGGCTGGGCGAAGTAAACATTGATTGGCGGGTGCTGGGATTCACGCTACTGATTTCGCTCGCGACCGGGCTACTGTTTGGGCTGGCTCCCGCGATTCATTCCTCGAAGGCGGGACTTGCGAGCACGATGCGCGAGGGCTCGCGCGGCTCGGGCTACAGCGCGAAGGCCGGGCGCATGCGCGACGCACTGGTGGTGTCGCAGCTGGCTTTTGCGGTAGTGCTGATGGTCGGCGCGGGACTCCTACTGGAAACGCTGCGCGATTTGTTGCGGCAGAATCCGGGCTTCAATCCATCGCAAGTGGTGACGGCGAATATCTATCTGCCGAACCCGAATAATCCGCAGCTCGATCCATATCACACGTTCGCGCAGCAGATTCCGTTTAATCGCGAACTGCTGCGGCGCGCGAACGCGATTCCCGGGGTGGAGTTGGCGGCGATTACGTCCAATTTACCGGCCGCCGACACAATCAACAGCGATTCGGCGGCCTACGGCGCCACGAATCACAACTCGCTGGCCATCGAAGACCGGCCCACGGAATCCTCGGGAGATTTGAGCGCCGAAATTATCCGCATCAGCCCGGATTATTTTAGGGTGATACAAACACCGCTGGTCGAGGGGCGCTTTTTCACCGAGGACGATGAAAATGGCAAGTTGCCCGTGGCGATCATCGATGAGGCGACGGCAAGGCGCTACTGGTGGCCGGACCATGATCCGGTGGGCCGGCGGCTGCGTATCCGCTTGCGCTTCGGGCAGAATCCTGTGAATCCATGGAGCACTGTGGTGGGCGTGGTGAAAAACATCAAGCACGACGGACTCGATGTCGATGGCGTGCCGCACATCTATGTTCCGCTGAATCAATTCGTCGGGCGGTCGTTGAGCTTGGCTCTGCGAACTTCGTTGCCCGCGAGCACGCTGGAGCCGCAGATTCGCGGCGCGATTCAGAGCGTGGATCCGGGGCTGCCGGTGTTCAACGTCACCTCGTTGGATGAGGTACTCGATGCATCGCTGGCATCGCGCAGGTTTTCGGCGAGTTTGGTAGCGGGATTTGCGGGTGGGGCGCTCTTGCTGGCCTCGATCGGAATTTACGGTTTGCTGGCCTATATGGTTGGCCAAAGATCACGCGAGATTGGTCTGCGGTTGGCGTTGGGTGCCCAGCGAGCGGATATCTTGCGACTTGTCCTCGGAAAAGGTGTAGTCCTGGCTGGCCTCGGAATTGTGATCGGCGTGATATTTTCCGCTGCTACCGCTTCGATGATGGCAAGTTTGCTCTACGGCGTTCGCCCCCATGATCCGGCTGTGTTTCTGATCGTGCCTCTGCTTTTACTTGCAGTGGCCGCGCTGGCTAGCTATCTCCCGGCACGCCGGGCGACGAAAGTGAACCCGATGATTGCCTTTCGCGAGGCATGAATTCACCGGTTGGCCTACATGGTCGGTCAGCGGGCGCACGAGAGTCCGTATGGCGCCGGGAGCCATGCCCTCAACCATGGAAAAATGATGGTGAGCTGGGGCGCGAAGTCTGGCCGGCATCGGACGGCAATCCGGTTGTTTGCCTTCTAAATTCGCTCAGATGAAGGAGTAGGAAGCCAGTGTCTGTTCTTCGGTACATCCGTCTCGATGTTTTTTCGAATCAGCCATTCACCGGCATCCAGCTAGGTGTGTTCCCCGATGGGGCGGGAATTGACGAGCGGCGGATGCAGCAGATCGCAAATGAAATGGCTCTCCCCGAAACCACATTCGTGTTTCCTCCCGAGGCTCCCGAGACTGACGCGCGGGTTCGCATCTTCACTCCAACCCAAGAGCTACCGATGGCCGGGAGTCCGACGATTGGGACGGTTTTTGCGCTCGCGGGCGCGGGCAGACTGCGTACGAGCGCCGATAAGACGGTTCTCGGACTCGGTATAGGACCAACAACTGTGGGACTCGAATGGGATCAGAACGCCTTGCGCTTTGCCTGGATGACGCAACCGATTCCGACATTCGGGCCCATCGTCACCGACAGCGTTGCGGTTGCCGCGGCAATCGGCGTGCAACCGTGCGACCTTGCAGGCGGAAACTTGCCGGTGCAAGTAGCGTCGTCCGGAGTTCCATTTCTGTACGTTCCGCTACGTTCGCGCGCAGCGGTCGATGCGGCATCTATCGAGCGTGGGAGATTGTGCACGTTACTCCGCGGCTTGAATCTCGAAGAGCTCCCTGTGTTTGTATTCTCGTGCCAGCCGGCGGACGATGATGCTACGGTGTACAGTCGAATGTTCGGACCCTGCATCGGTATTCCGGAGGATCCGGCCACAGGCGCCGCTAGTGGGCCACTGGGCGCGTATCTCCTTCAGCACAACGCAGTGTCAGCCGACAATGCCTCGAGGCTCCTGAATCTTCAGGGCGTCCGCATGGGCCGCCCGGGTCGTATTTACATTTCGCTCTCGAGTCGTGCAGGAGTTCTCGAGGAAGTTCGGGTCGGTGGTGAGGCGGTGGTTGTCGGCGAAGGAACGGTCCTCGACTAGCCGGCCGCCAACTAGTCGCGATTATTGCACTCTCCCAGTTTGCGTTTTCTTCCCAAGCGTTTTTTCGAACCAGTGGTGGGCGTAGGGCTCGGCGTTGAACGCAGGTTCCATTGAACTACGCTGCTTTAGAGTCAGTTGGCGTTACCAGGCGCTAGCACAACCTTGCGCCTTTGTTTCGCCTTTTTCGGCATTTTGAGTCCAACAGGGATTTCTCGCCAGCAATTGCGTCTTTTTTCGTTGAACTGCTACAGTGCTTTTCTCTTTCGGCACGAGCGTATCTGCCATACCCCGAATATCAAGCAGAGGATCATCAACGGGATCTCCGCAAACAGGTCTAGTCTGATCGGCGCAGTAACCGTCTGCTCCCATCGATCCATCCGAATCTCATACAAGAATAGTAGAAGCAGAACCGCCGCTGACACCGCCAGGTGTGTTCGCCGCACAGGAAAAAGGACGGCTGCCAGACCAAATAGGACACCACTCAACAGAGAAAGGACCACGATACATTGCTCTACATACATGTGAGTATTATGCTTTCCATTCGCCCTTTTTTGAGGAATTTTGAGTGAGAAGCGAATCGCCGCGCTTCCCTGAGGAGTCCCTGCATCTCGGTACACGCGCGGCGGTGGACCAGTTCCTCTAGCGTTCGGCAACGCGCGGTTCACTGATAGGCGCACTGGCCGGCGATGGTTGTTTTGCCGGGAGGAGTGCAAGCAGGGTGAATCCAATCACGCCAAACATCACTATGTCCTGGGGGCTATCCGTCCTGTGCATCCCGTGCGCCACGGCCTGTGCCGACATGATGGTCATCGTGAACCCATGGGCAAGGCTTGACCATGCCCCATAGGCGATCATCAAGCGATGCTTGGCCGGCTGCTTAGCGGCCACCAACAGACAGACACCAAGCGCTGTGTTAAGGCTCAGGAACATCGGCATGACGTCACTATGCCCGATAAGCCATTTAGAGTGCCACAGATTGTCGAACAGGAGATAGCCCCAAAAGGAATAGAACAAGCCCACCACCACCAACACTACCTGTAAGGCGCGCTCACGTTTCATACCGTCCTCCGTTTTGTGCGATGCAAGGTTATTACAACCTTTTTTACTTCAGA
>QIAK01000075.1 GCA_003225515.1 Acidobacteriota bacterium
CGTCATGAGTGTCTCTGAGGTTTTTCATGCCAAAAGCACAACTAGCGAAATGGGGGAACAGTCTGGCGGTTCGTATTCCTAAGGCCGTCGCCGAGCAAGCTCGGCTTCAAGAAGGTGACCCGATCATGATCGAAGCCGTGGATGGGCACGTCGAACTGCGCCCGGCTGAGAGAATCCCCACGCTTGAAGAGTTGGTGGCGCAAATCACACCCGAAAACCGTCATAAAGAGCTGGACTGGGGCCGGCCCGTCGGCAAGGAAATCGTTGAATGGTAGCTCGCTATGTGCCGGAAGCGGGAGATATCGTCTGGATGGACTTTGATCCCCAAGCGGGACGCGAGCAGGCTCATCGTCGACCGGCGCTGGTGCTGACCGACCAGAGCTACAATCGATCGAGTGGGCTGGTGGTTGTCTGTCCTCTCACCAGCCGACGAAAGCCCTATCCCTTCGCCCTTCCAGTTGTCGTGGATCGGGTGGAAGGCGCGGTGCTCGTGGATCATCTCAAGAGCATGGACTGGAAGGCGCGCTCCGCGGCCTTCCATTCCAAAGCAGAAGCAGGGATGTTGAGCCGGGTACGCGCTTACGTAGCGGTTCTACTGCGCATCCGCTGAGACTCGTCCGGCTCTTTCTGGCGAGCGATGGAGCGATGTGTACAAACCAACCGATCCTGCTAGTACGCGCGAGATCCCTCGCCCCGCTGGAGAGAACGCGGGGCTTCGTGATGACGCCTCACCCAGATAAATACAGCATCTTGCAAAGAAACCTAAGGACTTTCTCTTATCGAGCCGGCGCTGGGCCGAACTAGAGTCGACCAATGTCCGACATCTGGGCCGGAGGGGACTCTAGTTCGCTCAGTGGAGCGGTGCGTTCGATCTTCTTCGGCGTGGTCGTGATCACCACCACACTCACCAGCACCAGCGCGGTCCCGATGATGGTGCGAACTCCGAGCGCCTCGCCACCTAGAAAATATCCGACCAGCACCGCTACCACCGGATTTACGTACGCATAGGTGCCCACCTTGGTTGGCGACTCGTGATGGATGAGCCAGACGTATGCGGTGAAGCCGATGATGGAGCCGGCCACGATCAGATAAGCCAGCGAGAGCCAGGCTCCGCGAGAAACTTCTCGCAGGTGAAATCCACGAAATTCTCCCAAGAGCGTCGCGGCCAACATGAGCAGGACGCCTCCCGCTAACATCTGCGCGCCGGAACTCATCACTTTTTCGGCGGGCAGCGGCAGGCGGCGGCTGAGGGATGCGGCCAGCGACCAACTGATGGCCGCCACCACCAAGGCGCACGCACCTGCGGTATCGATCGCGGCGTCGCCCAAACCACTCGAGTGTCCTACGAGTACAGCAACGCCTCCCATTCCAACCAGCAGCGCAAACGCAAGTCGAGGAGTGAGGCGCTGGGTTCGCAGCAGAAAGATTTCTCCCAGCGCCATGAAGGCCGGGATGGTCGCCATCATCACAGCCGCTCTGCCCGACGGTACGCGGCGCTCAGCCCAGAATAGTAATCCGTAGTCGAAAACAAAGATCAGGGTGGCTAGAAGCGTCGCTGAAGTCCACTCGCGGCGAGTCGGAGAAGGCGTACCCTTGGCCCGCATCCATATGTAGAGAACCACTCCGGCCACCAGGAAACGCATGCCGGCCAGAAGAAATGGAGGGACCTCGCGCACGCCCACGCGGATCGCCAGGAAGGTTGATCCCCAGACGAAGTAAATGATGGCGAAGGCAAGAAGCACCTTCCACGCGCGAGGCTTGGTAGAGGCATCCATGAGCGGGTTTGGACGTATGTGCTGGACCTATGTGTTGGACTCAGGCGTTGATTTCGGCAGCAGTCCTCAATCTCAAGGCGTAAGAGCTAAGACCTGATTAGATCATTGGAAGGCGGACCCGGATGCGAATTTCGCGGCCAAAAAAATGGTAGATAGCAATCGAAGGAATATTGGCGGTGAAGCTGGCAGAGATGAAGGGTTTGTGGCTACTTCTTCAGCAGGCTGGTGTGGCTGGCAACGCACTGCCACTTGCCAAGGTCGAGTACCCAGGTATCGGTGAAACGTCCTATGTGGTCATAAGACTTGCCCTGGTAGGTGCCTTGCGTGTGATAGATGCCGGTAATCACCGCGGTATCGCCAAAGAAATTCATTTTTACGTCCTGAATATTGGCGGCGGTAGGTCGGAAGAGCGGATCTCTGATATCAGCCAGAAACTTCTGCTTATCGCTGAGTTCTCCGTCGTACTCGGTATTGATGAACCGGCTCGAAACCAAAGCATCCAGAGCAGCCGAATCGCGTTGGACCTGCGCTTCATTCCACAGATGCTCAAGAACCAACAGCTTGCTCTCGCGCGGATCGGCCTGCTGCGCCGCCAGGCTGGCGCAGCCGAGAGCTATCAAACAGCAGCAAAGGGTAGTGCGAATCATTAGTCTTTAATTTTGCGCGCTCGCCGGCATCCCCACGTGCGACGAGCGTGCGAAAACGATAGCAGTGCGGAGAGGCGTCAAGCTATTGAAATGCACGAAGGAGAGGTTACGGAGGTCACGGCGTTCAGGCTTCGGAGTTAGAGGCCGACGCCTGAAGTCTGTGTTTTTTGTATGTACGCCCAGCTGAGTACGTGACTTAGTACGCCCAGCGTAGCAATGTAGCGCCCACGGTAAATCCTGCGCCTACTGACGCCAGCATCACCAGGCTTCCCTTCTTCAATTTGCCTTGCTCCAGAGCCGTGTTCATCGCGAGTGGGATGGTTCCCGCCGTGGTATTGCCGAAACGGTCGATATTGATGACCACGGCATCGGGCTTGAGGCCGAGGCGATCGGCTGTGGCATTGATGATTCGCAAGTTGGCCTGATGAGGAATAAAAGCGTCGATATCGGTACCTTTCAGACCATTTCGCTCCAGCAATTTCTGGCAGAGCTCGGTCTGCTTGCGGACGGCGAACTTGAAGACCTGTTGGCCATCCTGATGAACATAATGCATTCTCTTGTCGATGGTTTCCTTGCTCGTGGGATTCAGGCTGCCACCACCAGGCATGTAGAGGAACTGCGAACCCGAGCCATCGACCTCGTGGATAAAGTCGATCAGACCCAGCGAGTCATCTTCGGCGGGTTCCAGGATCGCCGCGCCCGCGCCGTCTCCAAAAATTACGCAGGTGGCTCGGTCAGCGTAGTCGATGATCGATGACATTACATCGGCGCCAATCACCAGCACGCGCTTGTGCGCGCCGCTGGAAATAAACTGTGCCCCGACCTGAATGGAATACACAAAGGCCGAACAAGCGGCGGAAAGATCAAATCCCCAAGCTCCCTTCGCTCCAAGCTTGTCCTGCACCAGGCACGCGGTGGAGGGGAAGAACATATCTGGAGTCACGGTGCCCACAATAATGACATCGATGTCAGTGGGGGCAAGGCCCCGCCGTGCCAACGCCACCTTTGCGGCTGCGAGGGCAAGGTCGCTGGTGGCTACGCCCTTCTCGACTATATGGCGCTCACGGATGCCGACGCGAGCCATGATCCATTCGTTGTTGGTGTCGACCATTTTCTCCAGGTCGGCGTTGGTGAGCAGGCGGGGCGGCACATAGGTGCCGAGGGCGCTGATTTTGGCGCGAATCGGTTTGGTCAACAAGAGCTCCTGTGGATGAAGGCTCAAGTATTCTGAAGGATTGCGGGGAGAAAGTCTAACGGCGGACGGTCTGAGGTCTGAGGTCTGGTTTAGAATGCCCAGCGCAGGAGGGTGGCGCCGGAGGTGAAGCCTGCGCCTACGGTCGCGATCAGCACGCGGTCTCCTTTTTTCAATTTGCCTTCGTCCATCGCGGTCTGCATGGCGATTGGAATCGTGCCTGCGGTGGTGTTTCCGAAGCGGTCGATATTAATGATGACTTTTTCCATTGGCATTCCCAGCCGGTCGGCGGTCGCGGTGATGATGCGCCGGTTGGCCTGATGGGCGATGAAGCAATCGACATCCTTACCGGTCAGTTGATTCTTCTCCAAAATGCGCTCGGTCATCTCCGCCATCTTCTTCACCGCATACTTGAAGACGTTCTTGCCATCTTGATGAATGTAGTGCATTTTCTGGTCGACAGTATCGTGCGTGGCTGGGTTCAAACTGCCTCCGCCCGGCATGCAGAGATACTGCCCACCCATTCCTTCGACCTGCGCCACGTGGTCGATGATGCCAGCCTCTCCGTCGTTGGCGGGCTCGAGCAAAACCGCGCCCGCGCCGTCTCCAAAAATAATGCACACCGCCCGATCGGTGTAGTCGGTCATCGACGAATTCACGTCTGATCCGATTACCAGAACTTTTTTGTACTGGCCCGATTCAATGAACTTCACTCCGGTGATCAATGCATACAGAAAGCCCGAGCAGCCTGCGGACACGTCGAAGCCCCAGGTATTCTCGATTCCCAACTTGTGCTGCACCAGGCACGCCGTGGATGGATACATCATGTCAGGCGTGACCGTGCCCACGACGATCAGGTCCACTTCCTGCAGGTCAAAGGGATGCGACTGGAGCAGGTTCTTCACGGCCGCGACCCCGAGATCGCTAGCGGCGACTCCCTTATCCACGAGATGGCGCTCGCGGATGCCGACGCGTTCCATAATCCATTCACTTGTGGTGTCGACCATCTTCTCGAGATCAGCGTTGGTAAGGACACGAGGCGGCAGGTAGGTGCCGAGAGCGCTGATCTTCGCTCTTACGCGAGTTGGTTCGTTCAATGAGGGCTCCTGAAATACGAGGGCTCCAAATATGAAACCGAGTATTCTGAAGGATTGTACGGGGAATGTCTATGATTGAATCGGTAGTGGGTCAGTTTGCATCGATGACGTCATCCTCAGAGTAGCCGATCTTCAGGCGGAGCGAAGGATCTCGGGCTGGGATACTGCTGGGAGAGATCCCTCCGCCCGCTGGTAAAAACGCGGGGCGTTCGGGATGACTGACTCAGGAACTCCATCTGCGTAGAAGTGGCTTCACGCAGCGGCCCTGTTCCGCTCCCTTTCCATCCAGTCACGAATGAATACCGAACAGGAAACTACGCCGAAGTCGCGATTCTCGCCGTCGATCAGGTACGTAACAGCCGCCAGATCCACCTCTTCCAGATGGGAGAGGTCCAGCAATGGCCACAGCTGGCACTCGTGCGCGGACTGAACCATTTGGCGCAGGTAGGCCAGATGACCTTCAAACAACTTTCCGGATACGCGAATCACGATATGAGGATCTAACGTGGGGGCGATAGCGCGAGTCTTCATGGTTCTCCTTGGCATGTGGAGCAGAACTGTGTGTATGAGTTGATGCTCGAAAGGTCGTTTCTTGCGCAAGGAGTTCGTAAAGATTGCGTAAATTGTGGTAAATCGGGAGCGCAGGAACCAGTCAGCTGTGGAATTTAAACTGAACCAAATAAGTCAGGCACCGGGGACTCACTGCACACGCAAGAGCCCGTTACCGTTGCTTCCTTCCGGACCTGGCGGGGTTGGCGGGAGTACGTCGCGTAAGACCGATGCCTGACCTGATTTATTCTAGCATCCTGGGATTCATGCTTTCGACGCGAGCCGGATCGCATGAGGGCAGGCATTGATGCGACGCCTTCCCGGCCAGAAACGGGTGCGCAGCACAAAAATCTCCGAACGGCATGTGACTTTCGGTGCAAGAATCTGAAGCCAAAGCCTTCCCTTCTGGAGACGATTGTCGAACAATGGTTGGAGCCCCCAGAGTTGGGTCCCAAGACGACTAACCCACGAAGCGATGCCGACCCACTCCGCACAATCCGGCGTGATCCCGCTGTCACGGGCCATCGACCATTACTTCGAGCTAGCGCTGTATCTTCTTGTCTTAACGGGTTTTGCAACTCTGGCCAGCAGCGGCGGCCTGGATTTACCGTCCATCATTCTCGTGGGAGCGGCGTTGGCCGTGCGGGGCTACCTGCTGGCGAAGCGCTTGCAGTTTGTAATTTCCGAGCGCTGGGTCACACCACTCTCGGCCGCCTATTTTGTTTTCTTCGCCGCCGATTACTTTCTTTTTTCGCGAGCCTTCCTTCCGTCCACAGTACACCTGGCGTTGTTCGGCGTAGTGGTGCGTATGTTTTCGTTGCGGCGCGAGCGCGACCACGTGATGCTCGCCATCCTCGCCTTCCTGATGGTGCTGGCGTCAGCGGTGCTCACCGTCGACAGCGTATTTCTCTTTTCATTTGCGGCGTTCATGATGATGGCGATAGGAACGTTCGTCCTGATGGAAATGCGGCGCTCCAGTCATGCAGCCAACATTCAGGCCAGGCATTCCAACGATCCTCAGGAACATCGGCATCTTGCCTTTTCTCTGGCGCGGGTCGCCCCGGTGCTGATGCTGATGATTCTGGTGGGCGGCGCCGCAATATTTTTCCTGATGCCACGCATGTCGACGGGATACATGGGCGCATATTCATTCGGAACCGATCTGTCGTCGGGTTTCAGCGATCACGTTCAGTTGGGGCAGATCGGGCAGATCCAGCAGTCGAAAGCAGTCGTCATGCACATTCAGATCGATGGCGACCGGGTGGGAGGCGCCGACCTGCATTGGCGCGGCGTAGCGCTGGCGAATTTCGACGGGCACACCTGGTCCGATCCTAAAGAGCAGTTCGTTTTACGCCGGCAATTGGATAACAGTTTTCAGTTGCCGCGAGGCCTGGGCGAACTGCGTTCTTACAAGACGAACCCGCTGCACGAGCACGTGATCCACTACCGCGTCCTGATGGAACCGATCGGGACCAACGTCTTTTTTCTGGCGCCATGGGCACGCAGCGTGAGCGGCGACTACCGCATGGTGATCGCCGATTCCGGCGGGGCTGTCTATGATGCCGATTCAAGGGGTGGGGTCGGTCGCTATGAGGCGGAGTCCGACATCGCGACCCCGGCACCCGCCGAGTTGCGCCTGGCCGGACGGAACTATCCCGCGCGATTCGAAGCCTATTTAAGGGTGCCGGAGCTCGATCCCAGAGTTCCCCAACTAGCGACTGAGATCACGAAGTCGAACCGTAATGATTTCGATAAAGCCGCGGCCCTGGAAAATTATTTGCGCACCCGTTTCGGCTACACGCTGCAGTTGCCGAGTGCTCCGGTGAAAGATCCCATTGCGAATTTTCTTTTCGAACGCAAGCAGGGCCACTGTGAGTATTTCGCCTCGTCGATGGCGGTGATGTTGCGCACGCTGGGAATTCCGTCCCGCGTGGTCAACGGATTCCGCTCCGACGAGTTCAACGACCTTACGGGAAACTACGTGGTGCGAGCTAAAGACGCGCATTCGTGGGTGGAAGCGTACTTTCCCGGCTATGGATGGCAAACGTTCGATCCTACTCCGGCGGGCGCGAGCGGAACGCCTCAGGACTGGGATCGGCTGGCTCTCTACATCGACGCCATGTCGTCGTTCTGGCGGGATTGGGTGGTGAGCTACGACACTTCGCACCAGTACACGCTCGGGCAAGCCGCAATCGGGGGGACTCGAGGCGTGTGGCGCAGAGCGCGCACGTGGGCGCGCAGCAAGTATTCAGCCCTGCTGAAATGGGCTCGACGCAGTCAGGATCGGGTGGAGCATTCGCCAAGTCGCTGGGCGATTCTCGGCATAGCTGTCGCCCTTGCGCTGCTGTTGCTCGGGAATGCTCGACGAATCGCCCGTGTGCTGCATGAACAATGGCTGCGCTCGCATCCCGAGCGATCGCCAGAACAGGCGGCTAGTATGTGGTATTCGCGAATGACGCGTGTGCTCGGGCGCAGCGGATTTGAAAAGCCGGCTGCACAGACGGCACAGGAATTCGCCAGAAAGATTGAAGATACGCGGCTGCGTGAGCCGGTCGCGCGTTTTACCGCAGTCTACGAATCCGCGCGCTTTGGAAATTCTCCCGACGATGCGCAACGCCTGCCAGAGTTGTACGAAGAAGTCGAACGGCCAACGAAGAGCCGCTGGCTAGAATCGCCAGACCGCTCCACCCGCCACAAAGAAGTTATGCTGCCGCGTCTTCCCCGTCGGAGCCAGCGGGAAGTCTGGTTCGCCCGACCAGAAGTCGCGGACTTCACCGCGAATGCTGAGCCTGCGCCACACCTTCACATCGAGACCGATTCCACCTTCGAGTACGGCCGAGGTGGTCGATTTGCCGGGGTTAACTCCGCCATAGATCAGATTCTTGCTTTCGCTGATGTGGCCGAAGCCGGCTCCAAGGCTGATCCAGGGATTGACCGCGGTGGTGGGAAACAAACTGAGCCGCGCCGCGGGCGCTACAAACAGCTGGCTGTAATGGTTGGGCACGACCGCAAATCCGTAGGCGCCGCCATTGATGTCTTCGTCTTTATTGAGCATCACCATGGCCTCGCCGGAAATCGCGTACACCGGAGTCACGAGGAAGCGTCGAGCATATTCGACATTTATACTCAGCCCTTTGCCGGCTGCGATGGTGTGACCTGGGTAGACACCGCCTTTGATTCCCTGGTCGCTGATGAAGGTACGACCCAAGGTTCCGCCGATTTCGTTTTTCTCGTCCTGTGAAACCGCCGACGCTACCAATATGGTCACTACCGTCAGGACCGCAATCCAAAGGCGTTTGGCAAACATTTCCCCTCCTGCGAGGCGGTTCATAAATTGTTAAGGCGGTAAGACATAGCCTAGCACGAGCCAGCTGTTTTGGACGGGATGAATATCTGTTGTGCCCAGATGAATTCGCCGATCGAAGCGGGAGCCGTCTTGAAGGAATGCTAAAATAGAAAGATTGCATGCCTGTAAATGACCTCACTGTAAGCGGTATTCCTGAGCTCAAGAAAGAAAGTTCTCTGGAAAATCCAGCCGCCGGACGCCCGCAGAAAGTGGGCTTCGTCAGCCTTGGCTGTCCTAAGAACCTGGTGGACAGTGAAGTGATGATGGGCCTGCTGGCGAGGGCCGGGGCTGAACTGACTCGCCGCGCCGAAGATGCCGACGTAATCGTGGTGAATACCTGCTCGTTCATCGAAAGCGCACAGCAGGAATCGGTGAACACGATTCTTGAAATGGCGGCGCATAAAAACGGCGGCAAGGCTAAAAAGCTGGTAGTGGCGGGATGTCTGGTGGAGCGCTTCCGGGAGCAGATTCGCAAAGATATTCCAGAAGTGGATGCCGTCGTGGGCACGGGCGAGTTGGAAGCGATTCTCTCTGCAACGGGTGTGGCGCCTGCGCCGACTCGCGGCGATTCTCCTTTCGTTATTCTGCATTCACGAGCGGAAGGTGATGCTCGCGCGGCGCAAGGCCGCTTCTCGCGCGAGTCGTGGGACGGCGCGGTCAGCGACCTTCCCAACTATCTCTACGATGAAGACACTCCCCGGATTCTCGCGACGCCGGGGCACATGGCGTACATCAAGATTGCCGAGGGCTGCGATCATCCCTGCACGTTCTGCATTATTCCGCAGTTACGCGGACAGTTCCGCTCGCGCCGCTTCGAATCGGTGATCGCCGAGGCCGAGCGCCTGGCGCAAACCGGCGTGCGCGAGATTACCCTGATCGGCCAGGACACCACCTGCTACGGAGAAGACTTCGGCCTGAAAGACGGGCTGGCCCTGTTGCTGGAAAAGCTGGCGGCCATTGCAGAGCTGCGCTGGGTGCGTTTTCTTTATGCCTATCCCAACAAGATTACGGGCAAGCTGCTCGACACGATCGCAGGCCATGACAAGATTTGCTCCTATATGGATGTGCCCTTGCAGCATGCCTCGGCTTCAGTGCTGAAGCGCATGAAGCGAGGTGGGGGAGCGGATGTATTCCTGCGTTCGATTGCTAAAATGCGGCGCACCATACCGGACCTGACCTTGCGCACATCTTTCATCGTGGGCTTTCCGGGGGAGACTGAAAAGGAATTTGAAGAACTCTGTGACTTCGTGCGCGAGGCGCAGTTCGATTGGATGGGGGCATTCGCCTATTCCGATCAGGACGGCGCCGGCGCTTACACGCTGGAGAAGAAACTTTCCCCGCGCGAGATCGAACGACGGCGCAAGCACCTGATGGCAATCCAACGCCAGATCAGCAAGAAGAAAAAGAAGGCGCTCGTGGGCCGGGAGTTCGACCTGTTGCTGGAAGGCGAGTCGGATGAAACTGAACTGTTGCTGGAAGGCCGCACTGCCATGCACGCTCCCGAGATTGACGGCAAAGTCTTCGTGAACGACGTTCCGGAGGAAATCGATCCACAGCCGGGCCAGTTCTATCGCTGCGAGATTACGGAAGCGCACGATTACGATCTGGTCGCAAGAATTCTATAGCGATCGCGAATGGGCGATCGTTCGCTGGCGAAGCGTTTCCAGGCGAAGCGCCGCTACAATACAGAATCGTATGCCGCGCAAAAGTAGCCTCAAACTCCGGTGTCCCATTTGCAAGAAATCAGTAAAGAGTAATGGCCCGGACCTTCCCTTTTGCAGCGACCGATGTCGGACTGTCGATCTGGGCAAGTGGGCCAGCGGCGGATATGTGATCTCGTCACCGACGGCGGATAACGAAGATCCCATTCGCGAAACTAAGCCCGAAGATGACGAGGGCTCGTGAACGGGGAACCGAAATCCGCGCCCGAGCTAGGAGTTGCCGCCCCGGCAGCTTCCGAAACCGCGCGGGCTGTCGGGGGGCCACGCGCGCCTTTGGCGACCCTGATTGCGACATTTTTCGGAATCGGCCGCCTGCACCCCGGTCCCGGAACCTGGGCATCGGCGGCGACTGTATTGATCTGGGCTGCGATGGCCTATTTTCTTCCCGCATCGCTACACATTCCAGTCGCTATCGGACTGGCCGTGCTGGTCACGCTGATTGGCATTCCTGCGGCGACGCGCGTGGCGCGCGCGTTCTCCTTAAAGGACCCGCAGTTTGTGGTGATCGACGAAGTCGCCGGACAACTGATCGCACTGATCGCGGTGCCCCTCGCATGGAAAACTTTCCTCGCGGGTCTTATACTTTTTAGAGCATTCGATATCGTCAAGCCGCCTCCGGTGCGGCAACTGGAGAAACTTCCAGAAGGCGCCGGAATCATGCTCGACGACGTTGCAGCCGGCTTGTACGCGTTTATCGTGATGCATCTCTTGTTGCATTTTCGGCTACTAAGCTAATACGCGGTACTCCTCATGGCATTTTCCGATCGCATCCTCGGCAAGAAAAACCTCAACGGCGGACCACGCATTGAAATGGTGGACCCATCGCTGGCGCTGCCCGGAGGCGAACTCCGCATCTCGGGCTCTGGGCTTCGGCCGCCAGAGCTGCAGCGCCCGAAAGTACAATTCGGCGAATTCGAAGCACCGATTGTCGTCAGTTCCGATGCTTTCCTGGTGGCTCGGGTACCCGAGGGTGCCATATCAGGTCCGGTAGTGGTCGCAACCAACGGCCATGTCAGCAATCCGCACACGGTGAAGGTGGCGGTGCCGATTGCGGAGAACCTTCATCCTGTAACCAGCCCGGCGCTCGACCCCGAAGGCAATATTTACGTCACGTTCTCCGGCTCGCGCGGCCAGAAAGTTCCAGTCGCGATTTTCAAGATTGACACCAATTACAACGTAAAGCCTTTCGTCACCGAGATGATGAATGCCACCGCGATTGCTTTTGACCGCGAAGGACAAATGTATGTCTCGTCGCGCTTTGACGGCGCCGTCTATCGGGTTACTCCCAATGGCGCTGTGAGCACCTACGCGGAAGGAATGGGAGTGGCCACCGGCATCGCGTTCGACCATGAGCAGAGCCTTTATGTGGGCGACCGCAACGGCACTATTTTCAAGATCGCTCGCGATCAGCAGGTATTTGTCTTTGCCACTCTCGAGGTCAGCGTTTCCGCCTACCACCTCGCCTTTGGTCCGCAAGGAGACTTGTTCGTGACCGGACCGAACAACCGCGTGTACAAGGTCGATCCCAACGGAACGGTTAGCACTTTCTATAAAGGACTGGGACGACCGCAAGGGCTGGCTTTCGACGTGGATGGCAATCTCTACGTTGCGGCGTCGCTCTCCGGCACGCGCGGCATCGTGAAGATCGCGCCCAACGGTCTGGCGAATCTTGAAGTTGCCGGACAAGGGTTGGTGGGCCTCGCGTTCGCGCCTGGACGCTCCGTGATTCTCGCCACCACGAGCAGTGTTCACCATCTCCCGTGGAATATTCAGGGCCTGCCGTTGTGGCCGGAATAAATTGGGGCTTGTCCTCTCATTCTCTGAGAGGAGCGAGGAACCTGCCCTTGATTGAGCCTCTCTACGCGCTCGCCCGTCTCATTTTTCATTTAAACTTCTAAAACGTGAACGCCGAAATCATCGCGGTGGGTTCCGAGATGCTCACACCCTTCCGCATGGACACTAACTCGCTCTATCTCACTGAGCAACTCAACCTGTTGGGCGTCGACGTAATTTTCAAAAGTATTGTCGGCGACGACATGAGGCGGCTGGTGGCCGCGGCGCAGCACGGACTTTTTCGCAGCGACATTCTCATCTTCAGCGGCGGGCTTGGACCAACGGAAGACGATCTGACCCGCGAAGCCGTCGCCGAGGCCCTCGGCCTTACCTTGCAGCGCGATCCACAAATTCTGGATCGTCTGGAACGGCGCTTTGCCGAGCGTGGCTGGAAGATGGCGTCCAACAATGCCAAGCAGGCCGATGTTTTAGATGGCGCCGTTGAACTTCCGAATCCGAACGGCACCGCTCCCGGACAGTGGCTCAGCGGGCAGTTCGACGGTCGCGAACATATTATTGTGCTGCTGCCTGGACCTCCACACGAACTCAAGGCGCTTTTCGAGGCGGAGGTGCGCGAGCGCCTGCGCGCGAAGGTTCCTCCCGCATTTCTCGCCATCCGAACATTGAAGATCGCCATGCTGGGTGAATCGGCCGTCGACGCGCGAGTCGCGCCAATTTATAAACGCTATGCCGATGTTGAGACTACGATCCTGGCCGGCGCAGGAGAAGTGGAACTGCACTTCAAGAGCCGGGCTTCAACTCAGGACGCCGCGCAGCGGCGCGTCGATGAAGTCGCCGGCGTAGTCGAAGACGAACTGGACGATGCCGTCTTTTCCCGTGACGGTGAATCGCTGGAGCAAATCGTCGGCTACTGGCTGCAAATGCGCAACGCCACAGTCGCCGTCGCAGAATCCTGCACCGGCGGTCTGCTTGCCGAACGCATCACCTCAGTTGGCGGAAGCTCCAGGTATTTCTTGGGAGGCGCTGTGGTTTATTCCAACGCGCTCAAGACCGAACTCGCCGGCGTGCCAACGGAAATGATTGACCGCCACGGAGCGGTCAGCCGCGAGGTCGCGGCCGCGCTTGCGGAAGGCATTCGTTACCGTTGCGAGTCGACTTTAGGCGTGGGCATCACGGGCGTGGCCGGCCCCTCCGGAGGCTCCGCCGACAAGCCTGTCGGCTTGGTATTCCATGCTGTCGCGGGCGACCATGGAACCGAAGTCGAGCAGCGTAGCTTTCCCGGCGACCGCAAACGCATCCGCCGCTTTGCTTCCACTATGGCGCTGGACATGTTGCGTAAGAAGTTGATGTGAGGAGGGCAGCTTTTGGCTTTTGGCTTTTGGCTCTCAGCTGTCAGCTTTCAACTCTCGAACGTGCCGGCGAGAATTCACAGGAACTTAGGACCGGAGCTGGCATTTCTTTATGCGCCTGTTTATTGCTCTCGACATTGATGACACCATTCGCGAACGCGTCTCTCGGTTTGTGGAGGGAGTTTGTGGATTTGCTCCCGATGCGCGCTGGGTCAAAGCGGAATCGCTGCATTTGACTCTGAAGTTTATTGGTGAACAAGCGGAAACTGCGCTCGAACCGATCAAGAACGCGTTAAGCACAATTTCCGTCAGCCCTGCGACCATTCAATTCCGCGGATGCGGATTCTTCCCTACGGCAAAATCGCCGCGCGTATTCTGGATTGGAATGGAAGCTGGCCCTGAACTCGCGAAATTGGCTGGGGCTATTGACGATCAGATGGCGCCGCTCGGCATCGCAAAAGAAGAGCGTGCGTTCAGTCCGCATCTGACGCTCGCGCGCGGCGCAGGCCAGTCCGGTTCGCCGCGATGGCGCAACGGCGACGGCCCGACTCGCACCTTCCAAAAGCTGCAAGAAAAACTCTGCGCACTTCCCGTTCCAGAGTTTGGTACTATGACCGCCCGCGAGTTCTTTGTGTACCAGAGTCGACTGTCCCCGAAGGGATCGACGTACACAAAACTGGCAAGCTTTGAGTTAAAGTAGCGCCGGCCTGCCCCGGGGTCGCGGGAGCCTGCCTGGAGATCGTCTGAGTAGCGTGCCGGCCACATTGCAGCAGCACCACGGAATTCAACAAACTTTGAATCATGGGAAGAGTCCTTGTCGTTATGATTGCCGCCGCAAGTTACCTGCTGGGTTCCATTCCCTTCGGCTACCTCCTCGTGCGCATCGTCTATGGTGAAGACGTCCGCCGTGCCGGGAGTGGAAACATCGGCGCTACTAACGTGGCTCGTAAATCTCC
>QIAK01000375.1:0-274 GCA_003225515.1 Acidobacteriota bacterium
CCGCCTGTCCGGTCAGTTGCGTATCTGCCGTGCAGCTATTGTCGTAGTTGTCGGTGACCAATTTCTCACCCACACTAACCGCCTGGAAGTTCATGCCGAACACTGCGGGAACGCCCACGAAGGTCTTGCCATCGTGCGTAAAGCCGTTGATCTCGTTAAGAATTCCCTGCACTTTGAGGCTATCGTTCATCGCCGTGCACACGACGCTGTGCGTGTTGTCGAGGCCGTTGACGTTGGTTATTTCGGGCGTGTAAAGATCGTCGACGCCGGTGCC
>QIAK01000375.1:371-878 GCA_003225515.1 Acidobacteriota bacterium
GCACTGGCCGCCGGGCGTCTTGATGTTCGGAAGCTTCGTCGGATCAATGACGTTCAGCGAAACATTCTGCGAGTTGTACTTGTCGATGCTCTCGTCAAACACCATCATGTTTCCCGCGCCCCCGCTGCACGTCGTATTGGTGGGGTCGAAGATCGTGCGGTCGTAGCTGACGTCGTAGAAAAAGCCGTGGCTGACCGGTGAGCCGCCGGTCACTAGTGCTAGAACGCCGGGGAACGAATCCGAAAGCTGCGGGGTGTTGGCGTCGCTGTATACGACGGCATGGCTTGCGAGCTCCGCCATAGCCGACTTCGGATGGTTTTTGATGTAGTTGGCTACGTCGACAGAGTGCAGGCCGTCGACGCTGATCAGCAAAACGTGCTGGATTGACTTGTCAGAGTGTTTCTTGTCTTGAGCTCCCACTGCGAACACGGGCAGTGAGAACAATAGCAGACACAAGGCAGTAACGTTGCTTCTGGTCATGGATCCTCCTGAACATGTGGATTGCTG
>QIAK01000375.1:1038-8867 GCA_003225515.1 Acidobacteriota bacterium
ATGACGATCTCAGACCAGAACACGCCGGTGGAAATGTGCACCGAGGCGATCTTTGACATCGAAATGCTTTCTTCGTTGCTGCCGAACAGCCGCAACTTCACGCGCGCAACCCGTTGCGGGCTGATGACCAGCCGCGTCGGGAAGAGAGTGCGAAGTCAACGAGCGCGGTGATGGAAAAACGATCCAAAACTGGTCTGCGATTATTCACCTGAATATCGTGCAAGCAATCCTGACAGGTCATCCGGATATGCGTAGAATTCCTGGTCCAAATCGGCAAAGGCGTCAGCATTTGCTGAAACTTTATCAAGGAGAACATCCTGACGCGCAAAACGATCGCCCGGCGGCATTCCTCCGGGGAATTTCCCGGCCGCTCTCTTGACGATGTCGGCAGCCTTCATGGCCCCGATGGCCTCTAAAGCTTGAATGATTTTGACGGTCTCGTCTCCTGCCGAATTGTAAAAAAACTGGTCAAAGCCACCGTTGTTGACCTCGCCTTCCAGCGCGTCGATCAATCGAACCATTTCGTCGCGATTCATGCTTGTACCACTTCATTCCTCTACCAACAATCCCCACTCAGCGCGCTTGCGCTTGATAGGTTTCGATCAAATCGCGAATCCGTTGCGCATCGGCCTTGCGGTGGCCGTGGCTGGTGATGGGGTCGGTTCCTCCGGTGGATTCGATGACGATCTCGGACCAGACCACGCCGGTCTTGATGTGCACCGACGCGACTTTCGAGATGGGAATGCTTTCTTCGTTGCTGCCGAACAGTCGCGATTTGGAGCGGATCACGCGTTGCGGGCTGACGACTATGCGGGTGGGGAAAAAGAAATTGCCTTGCGTCCAGCGGGACGCGCTGAAGGTTTCGGCGGGGGAGGAGTCCATCGGATTGTCGAGTGTGGACATGATGTCAGGATGCTTTTAATGGTGAGCGTTGCGCCAACGATTCGAACTTACAATCCATTCGAACCTAGGTCCGTTCGAACTTAAGTCCATTCCAACCTAGACCCATTCGAGCGCGCCTTTTTTCCAGACCCAGATGTATCCGACGATCAGGATGGCGAGGAAGATCAGCATTTCCAGCAGGCCAAACAGGCCGAAGGCTTTGAATTTTACAGCCCAGGGGAAGAGGAAAATTGTTTCGACATCGAAGACTACGAAGAGGATGGCGATGATGTAGTAACGGACAGTGTAGCGTCCACGGGCGCTGTCGATTGGGTCGATGCCGCATTCGTAGGGCATGAGCTTGGTCTTACTGGGATTGGAAGGGCGGACCAGTTTCGCCAGCAGCAGGGTGATGGGGAGCAGGGTGCCTACGATGGCGATAAAGATGAAGATGGGTACGTAGTTTTGAGGCATGGTCGTTTCACTCAGAGTAGCAGGACATCGTAGCGCGGATGGGGCTGGCGTTCAAGGGTGAGATGTAGATCGTGGAAAAACTTTTTTGCGAACGGGCTGAGGGATCTCGCCTTGCACGCATTGTATTAGCCTGAGATCCTTCGCTTCGCCTGAGGAACGGCTCCGCTCAGGATGACATCATCGACTATCGATGATGCCATCCAGAAATTCAAAATGAGACGACTGAGGAGGACGGCTGCCCCTGCGTGTGTTTTACGAGAAGCCGTTTCTGGTTAGGGGTAACTCCCTCACTCGTTTGCCTGTGGCGGCGAAGATGGCGTTGCACAGGGCGGGTGCGAATGGAGGTACGCCGGGCTCTCCTGCTCCTGCGGGCGGAGCGGTGCTTTCTACGATGTGGATATCAACTTGTTTGGGAGCGTCGTTCATGCGAGCGACCTGGTAATCGTAGAAGTTTGACTGGTCCACGGCGCCATTGGTGGCGGTGATTTCTCCAGTGCGAGTCAGACTCGTGCCGAAGACGGCGGCGCCTTCGAATTGCTGGCGGACCATTTCAGGGTTCGCCACGATGCCGGCGTCGAGCACGGTGGTGACGTGAGGTATGCGGACTACTCCTTGATCGTCGACCTCGACTTCCACGACGGTGGCAACGTAAGTGAAGAAGCTGCGGTGGACTGCAATGCCCATGCCTGCGCCTTTGCCGAATTTCTTTTTGCCCCAGTTGGATTTTTCGGCGGCGAGTTCGGCTACGTGGCGCAGGCGGGCGATGTCGTATGGATATTTTTCATTCGTCCCGGGAGGGCCTTGTTTGCCGACGTCGAGCGTGCGAGGCGAGCCGAGCAGCGTGAGTAGATAGTCGTAGGGATCGCGGTTGGCGGCGTGAGCGAGTTCGTTGGCGAAAGATTGCACTGCGAAGGCGTGATAGATGTTTGCGACCGAGCGCAGCCAACCGATGCGAACGTGGGCGACGGCCTGTCCATTTTCGGATCGGAAGTTGGGAACGTCGAAGGGGATGACGTTCCATCCCATGGACATTTCTCCATCGCCGGCGTAGACGGCATCCTTGTCGAAAGTAGAGCCGATGGGCGGGAAGACGGAGCGCTGGAGCCAGGCTTTGGGTCTGCCTGCATCGTCGAGGGAGGCCTTGAGGTACATGGCCGCTACCGAGTGGTAGTAGTCGAACTTGATGTCGTCTTCGCGGCTCCAGATGACTTTCACGGGCTTCCCGGTTTTCTGCGAGAGGAGGGCGGCTTCGACGGCATAGTCGGGCTTGGACTTGCGGCCGAAGCCTCCGCCGAGGAAAGTTACGTGGCAGGTGACATTTTCTTTTTTCAAGCCGAGAGCTTTGGCAACTTCTTCCTGCACGCCCTGCGGGTCCTGCGTCGGCGACCAGACTATGACTTTCTCACCTTGCACGTCAGCAACGGCGACCGGAGGTTCCATGGAGGCGTGGGCGAGATGCGGAGCGAAATATTCCGCTTCGACGATTTTTCCGGCCTTGGCAAATTCGGAATCCGGATCGCCGGTCGTGTGTACGACTTTGCCGGGCTGGCGAGAGCTTTGCTGCAACTCCTTCTTGTAGGCGGAGGAGTTGTAGGAGGCGTTGGCGCCGTTGTCCCATTCGATCTTGAGATTCTTGCGGCCTTTGAAGGCGGCGAAAGTGTTATCCGCGATGACCGCGATGCCGCCGAGCGGCTGAAAGGCGTGCGGTGGTTTAAAGGGATCGATCGGAATAGTTTTCTTTACGCCGATCACCTTGAGAGTGGCGGAATCATCGAGTGACTTTACTTTTCCTCCGAGGACGGGCGGATGAGCGATGGCGGCGTAGAGCATGCCCTCGACGCGGACGTCCATGCCGAAGAGTGGCTTGCCGGAGCAGACTTCGGCTACGTCGTAGCCAGGAGCGGGCTTTCCGATGTAGCGCCAATCCTGCGGGGATTTGAGCTTTAACTCTTCCTTCCTGGGGACGGGCAGTTTGGCGGCGAGAGGCGCGAGATCTCCGTAGCTGAGTTTGCGCTTGGCGCTCAGGTCGGTAACGCTGTGAACGGGATCGGCGACGCACTGCGATTCGGGAATGCCCCATTTCTGAGCGGCGGCGCGAACCAGCATGAGGCGAGCAGTGGCTCCGGCCTCGCGGAGCGTGTCGAAAAACTCGCGAACCGAGTGGGAGCCGTCGGTATCCTGCGAACCGTAGGCGCCATCGCCGTCGCCCTGGACGACAGTGACGCGGGTCCAGTCGGCATCGAGTTCATCGGCGAGGATACGCGGCAGGCTGGTGCGGACTCCGTTGCCCATCTCCGAACGGTGAGCCACGATGTATACCGCGCCGTCGCTGTGTATGCCGACGAAGAGGCTGGGGTGGAATGCGGAAGCGCCAATCGCCGCCGTGGCGTCCGCCGCCTCAGAGGGTGCTCCGATTCTGGCCGCACTGGCGAGAAGGGGGATTTTTCCGACGCAAAGCACGAACGCGCTGGCGGAAAGCACGCCCTGAAGAAAACCGCGGCGGCTCACATTTTCAACGACGAATTTATCTGCGGATATTGTTTCTGCGCTGATCATGCGGTCTCCTTCGCGGCTTGCTTGATGGCAGAGCGGATGCGCTGGTAGGTGCCGCAGCGGCAGATGTTGCCGGACATGACATCGTCAATGTCTTGGTCAGTGGGTTGAGGTTTTGCGGAGAGCAGCGAGACAGCCTGCATAATCTGGCCGGGCTGGCAGTATCCGCATTGTGGGACGTTGACCTCAGCCCAGGCCTTTTGCACGGGGTGCGGGCCGTTGTTGGAGATGGCTTCGATGGTGGTGATGTTCAGGCCTTCGATAGTGCCCATCTGCTTTTGACAGGAACGGATGGCTTTGCCGTTTTCCAGCACCGTGCAGGCGCCACAGAGGGCCATGCCGCATCCGAATTTTGTTCCGGTGAGGCCGAGGATATCGCGGAGATACCATAGCAGGGGCATTTCGGGATCGCCGTCGAATGTTCGCTGCTGCCCGTTTACTTTGACCTGAACCATGGGACACTTCCTGGGTGAGTTTTGAAATTATGGAGTCATTCTACTGCGGGAGTGGGTCGCGAGCGCAAATGTTTAGTGTCGCCAATTGAGCGGTGCTCGCGCACGTGGGCGAGCAGGGATTCTATTTCGCTCAGGAGTTATTCCGGCGCTACGGTTTCTCCCAGTGCGTAGTAGCAAATTGTTGGGGATCGAAGACTGCCGGGGTAAGGTTTACGTTCGCCTGGATTTGCGTGTAGTCCTCGCTGAAAACTTTCTTGTTGTCGGAATAGACTTCGACGCGGGCAGCGATCCATGCTCCGGCTAGTGGACGGTAATCGGTGAAGCGAATGTCGTCGACCTGCTTAGGATCGCTCTTGGCGGACTCGATTTCACGCAGGAAGAGCAGCGTTTCTTTCGCGACCCAGAACTGTTTGGATTTCAGGTCGCCTTTGTCGGCGCCGACAACATAGGCGGGGTGGCCTTCCCAGGTGTCTTCGCGCAGTTTGGAGAGATCATAACCTTCACCTTGCACGACTTTGATGGTGGCGTCAGGATCCTGCGTGTATACGTCGAAGCCGAGGACCAGGAGCATGTTGACCGAGGAACGGGTGTTCACAACTTTGTTGTTTTTCAGGATGGTGACATTGCCGTCGACCAGAACATATCCATTTCCTGCGGCGGGCGGGCCGATGTCGATGCGCAGTTTTCCGGGCAGCATGGCTGCCTCGTACCAAGTTTCGGCCGTGCTGGTGCCATCGGGTTTATAGGTGGTGCTTTTCTGAGTGAAGGTGACCGTCTTGTACCACGAGGACTGATAGCGGTCGTGCATGGCGCGCAGCAGGGCGTCGCCGCTGTGGATGCCGGTGTTCTGAGCGTGGGCCAGACTGAAGGTCATGAGGGCGGAGACGATGAGAATGCGTTTCATAGGCGATATCGGAAGATCGTACCCGTTCTGGACTGTAATGAGTGTGAGATCCGCGGGTTAGACGGAGGAGGGGAAGAAAAGACAGCGGAGTCTCAGTTCAGTGGTGCTTGTCAGGAAAGAGGAAGACGGTTCGGGCCAGGTCGGATTGCAGGGTGGCTTGCTCGTAGTAGCGGGAGAGGATTCCATCTTTCCAGGTGAGGAGGTCTGGATTGCGGAGGGCGAATGCGTCCCAGTCGTCGTGCGGGTGGCGTGCCATGCGTTCGCGGATCAGGAAGAAGTAGGCGTGAGTGATGGTTTCGTTATAGAGCTGGGATTTGCCGCGAGCAATGGCGAATCGTTGCAGGGCAGCGGCGAATTTCTCGAGAGCTTGCAGAGGCGGGTGTTGGGACAGGTAAGCGAAGGCCAGGCGCACGTGGTCCAAGTGATGGAACGAGGATTCGCGGACGGCGTCGGATTCGAAGTTCTGGATGAGCTCTTGATTGGTCATTTTGCTTTCTCTCATTTTCCTAGTGCGATGGCGAAGGCCGCGGCGGCGTAGATCACCAGGTCGCCCACGTTATAGCCTCCATGGAGAAGATGAATCATGATGGTCATGACGAATACGGCGAGCAGCAGCCACGCCCCGCGGATTGTGGTTTGGGGGATTAGAAGAAGGATGGAGCCGATGATTTCTCCGAAGCCGAGAATCATGCGGACGAAGCCTGGCATGTGAGTGGAGGCGAAGCTGTGGGCGGCGCTGGGCAGTACGAACAGGACAGCTTCGATGAGGATCACAATTCCTAGAGCCCATTGCAAGACGGTCAAGCCGCATTTGGTTTTCATGAGGGACTCCTATTTGTGAGTGCGTTTTTGTGGAGATTTGGCTTTGATCTCTTTGAGGCGGTGGCTGGCGCTGGAGTCGAGGTCAAGGTCGTAGAACTTCTTCAGCTCACGGATACGGGCGAGAGATGCGGGGCTGAAGGGGGTCTTTCCGTCGAAGGCGTGGAGCACGATGCCTTCGAGAACGTCGCCAAGCGTCATGTCGTGATACTCGGCGAACGCTTTGAGGACTTTGAGGATGCGTTTTTCGATGCGAACGCCGGTTTGCACGCGTTCGATTTCGAGGTTCCTGGGTGGCAGCATGGTACCAGTGTACCTAGGTATATCGGTAGGCGCAAGATCTGCTTGGAAGCGCAAGGTCCTCCACTGCGCTCGCGTGCGCTCGCTTCAGTCGGGATGACAGGGGTGTACTAAGGTCTGGGTCGTGCTTGGGTGCAGGAAGGCAAGGTCCCTCCACAGCGCTCGCGTGCACTCGCTTCGGTCGGGATGACAGGTGATTCTTCTTGGTTACTAGCGTTACTGGGGTGGGGTGAATCTGATTGAATCGGCGGGTTCTACCCGGTCCAATAGTGTGGGGGAGATTATGAAAAGACTCTATTGGCTCGGGGTAGCGGTGCTGGCGTTGGCGGCAATGGCTGCGGCGCAGGACAAGGTGTTTGACTGGGTGCGCGCTAGCGATGAAGCGGCGCAGCTCGATCCCATGGAGTACCATGCGGGACGGGTTTACCATCCGGCAAGCCAGGGCGGGAATTTGCATGTCGACATTCAGTCGGAACTGCCGGTTACGATTGCGCTGACTGCGAGCGATGACTGGAATGCGCTGCAGGCGCATCCGGGAATGCCTCCACATCTTGAATTCATTTGCATGCGGGAGCATGTGATGAAGACGACGTACGAATGTCATCTGCCGAACGATCGTCCGATGGTTCTGCTGGTACGCGACGAACGCCGACCGGACCGCGCGGTGATGCAGGGCATTGCGGCGGTGATGGGGCATGGGCCGAGAAGGTTTGTGTCGCCTAACGATTTGAAAATCACTTATTACCGCTGGGATTGTGTGCAGAACTGCATACAGCCGGAGTATCAGTGGTCTCTGCTGGTGAAGGAAAAGTATGAGCTCTCGGCGGCGCCGAAAGTCTACAGCCTGCTGAGCCCGGAGCGAGATGAACAGCCGGTATGGATCCGCGTAAAGGCGCCGGTTCCGATGACGGTAGCATTGGTTCCGACGGATGTGGCGGACAAAGTTTACGACGATCCTTCCACACTGGCCGCGGCTCTGGCGGGGACATCGTGCAAGCAGCGCGGAGTGCAGGCGCTCAGCTTCAATTGCAAGGTGAACCTGCAGGACGGGCGGCAGTCGCTGGTGGTAGTGCCAGAAGCGCGCGACAAGGTTCCACACAAGAAGGCGGAGATTGAGATGCAGTCGATGCAGTGCTCGGCGAATTGCGATCTGCTGCAGAAACAGCAATAAGAGGAAGATCGTTTAGAAACAGTATTCGAAACGCTGTGACGCCCGCGGCTAACCACCGCGGGCGTGTTGTTTATAATCACTGTTCATCTTTCACTGTGGAGAGGTTGCAGGTTACTTCTCTGCGAATCGTACGATTTCTGTAAGGATAAGGAACCCATTGGCACTCGACGAACACATTTACGAACTGCGGCGCGAGAAGTTGAAACAGATTGAAGGGCTGGGGCAGGCAACGTATCGCAACAAGTACGAGTTCACGCACACAATCGAGCAG
>QIAK01000375.1:8949-16664 GCA_003225515.1 Acidobacteriota bacterium
TTATGGCGATCCGGCTGATGGGCAAGGCGGGATTTGCGCATCTGCAGCAAGGGGGCAAGAGGCTGCAGATTTACGTGAAGAAGGATGCGGTCGGGGAAAAGGGATTCGAATTGTACAAGCTGCTCGATTTGGGCGATCACATCGGGGTCAGCGGATATTTGTTTCGCACGCGCACTGGAGAATTATCTGTGCACGTGGAGGAGATCACGTTCCTCAGTAAAGATTTGTTGCCGCTGCCGGAAAAATGGCACGGGCTGACCGATGTTGAGTTGCGCTACCGGCAGCGATATGTGGACATGGTGATGAATCCGGAGGTGCGGGAAGTTTTTGTGAAGCGCACGAAGCTGGTGCAATCGATGCGGAGGACGCTGGATGGACACGGCTTCATCGAAGTTGAGACGCCGATGATGCAGCCCATTGCAGGTGGAGCGGTGGCGCGACCGTTTGTGACGCATTTAAAGCGGCTGGTGGTGGGCGGACTGGATCGCGTGTATGAGATCAATCGCAACTTCCGCAATGAAGGTCTGGGATGGCGGTGGAATCCGGAGTTCACGATGCTGGAGGCCTATCAGGCGTACACCGATTATCAGGGCATAATGAACGTCACGCAGGAGGTCATCACCGAAGCTGCCAAGGCTGTGACCGGCGGCACGAAGGCGAAGTGGGGCGAGCAGGAGATTGACTGGGCGAATTGGCAGCGCATGACGATGCGGGAGGCGATCATCCATTACTGGCCGGGAGGGGCGGGCTCGAAGCCGGAGATGAGCGATTTTTCCAGCGGCGAAGGCGTGAAGAAGCTTGTCGACAGATTTAATTCATCGCACTCGCACATGGCTTATGAAGCGGATGCTCCTGTGGGAAAGAACATCGCCGCCTTGTTTGAAGCGGCAGCCGAAGAGCACTTGATGCAGCCGACAATTATTTATGAATTTCCTACAGCAATCTCGCCACTTTCGAAACAGAAGCCGGACGAGCCGGAATGGACCGAGCGGTTTGAAATTTTTGCGGGGCAAATGGAAATTTCCAACGGCTTTAGCGAGCTCAATGATCCGGAGGACCAGCGGCGGCGCTTTGAAGGGCAATTAAAGGAGCGCGAACGCGGGGACGAGGAGGCGCACCAGATGGATGAAGATTACATTCGGGCGCTGTCGTATGGGATGCCTCCAGCGGGAGGCGTGGGAGTAGGAGTAGACCGGTTGTGCATGCTGCTGACGGACTCGCACACGATTCGGGACGTGATTTTGTTTCCATTGTTGCGGCCGGAAAAAGGGTCGGCAGCGGGTAGCGAGGAAAAGTAGGATTCGGCTGTCGTACGGCGTGGCTCAAGCCGGCCCTTTCAAGTGCGGGCGTTAAAAGAATATCCCGACGCGTATCAAACAATGCACTGTTAGTAGTGCATGGGGATTTCTATACTGCTCGCATCAGTTTGGGCTCTGTTAGGGCAGCGCTGCCGGGAGTGTCCTTCGGGATGCTGGGTCGGTGGCGCTTTGCTTTTTGCGTGCTATCGGAAGTAACCGCCGTCGCGGAATCTGCTTCCCATTTTCCCCACTAATTCTTCCTATTTCGATTTCTTCGCGGACACGTTTTTGGCCGGGGCACTTCGTGAGGGCTGGTAAGCCGGTTTTTCGGGACTGAAGTTCGTGCTCAAGTAGTCGATCAGCGGCTCGCGGTCATTCGCGTCGACGAGCGCTCCCCACTTAATCATCTTGTCTACTTCTTTCGTCCATGCGGCCTTGCTGAGACGCTGCTGCAGGATGATCCTCGATTCGTGACACTCCAGGCAGGAGGTGGTGGCTTTGGCTTGCATTGCTCCGGCCGGAAGTTCTTCCACGATCTTGTCACTACTCTGCGCTGATGCATGAGGCAAAGCGACAGACAGAAGCGCAAATGCTGCAAGAAAAATGGGAATCCATCGCGCTCGCAATAAGAGGAACTTCTTTTCGTTATGCGACATGGATTTTCACCTGGTCCACGGCGTTATAGAAATAGCCACTAGGATTCCAGACAGGTGTGTCGGGCTGGATGCGTCCCTGGCTGTCGGTGGCTCGCGAAAGGATGGAATAGTCTCCGCTCTTGGCTCTCCAGCTAAAACTCCAGAGACGCCAAGAATAGCGCGACTGGTCATGGCCGAGTTGGGCAAGATTCCAGGTTGTACCTCCATCAGTGGAGAGTTCGACTTTCGCGATGTTCGCCTCGCCGGCCCAGGCCGCTCCGTTGATGGTGATCTTGCCAGCTTTGAGACTCGCTCCGTCGAGCGGGCCAGAGATTACGGACTTCACATTCAATGCCGTGAGTACGTGAGTATCCTCGGGCTTCACCGCCTCGCCCGGCTTGCCGGGCTGGTTAGGAAAGCGATAACCAGGGCTCATGAAATTGCCGACGAATTCAGAATCCAAAATTTTAATTTCTGTGAGCCACTTGCAGGAAGCCGCTCCGATCCATCCGGGGACGAGCGCGCGAGCAGGAAATCCGTGATGCCGGGTCAGAGCCGAACCGTTCATCTGGGTGGCGATCAGTGTGTCGGAGTCGAGAGCCTTTTCGATCGGGATGCTGCGAATAAAGGGAGGGACTTTGCCCGGAACTTCGTCAACCCCACGGAACATCACGTGCTTCCCGGTGGACTTAATGCCGGCACGCTCGAGGACGTCCCGCAATCGTGGGCCCGAGAATCGTGCCGTACTTACAGCCCCCTTGCCCCATTGAATGCCGGGAACCTGCGGACGGTGAAGGCTGCGTCCATTGCCGGCGCATTCCAGGGTGTTGACCAGGGAGTGCGACTCCAGCTTTGACAGGTCGGCCAGAGTCAATGTGAGCGGCTTCTCGACTTCGCCACCGACCGTGAGCTTCCAAATATCAGCAGCCAGTTCGGTTGGCTCGTGCATGTGATTGCGGACGAAGAAATGAGGAACTGGAGTGAGCCAGGTATTGAGGTATTCGACGGGACTTTCAAGGTCGATAAAGCGGGCGGAGCGAACGATCATGCCATCTTCGCCGGCGAGTTCGATCGCTCCAACCTGTGGACGGGGGAGGGCCCACGACATGAGAGACGGAGCGGCGCCGACGGCCAACGCGGCTCCGGAGATTTGCTTGAGGAACTTGCGTCTCGAATTCATAAACTTTCAGCTTCTCAATCTGCTGCAGCACCGTGATTTTATTTAACACCGCCGGCCCGGAAAAGGAGAGAAGCCAAAACCGGGCCGGCGGCGATTCCAAGGGGAATTCCCCTCAGAAGGTGTAGACGAGGTCGAACTGCTGACGCTTCAACGTTGGTTCCTTGGTGCCGGCCGTCGACACGGTCTTGTTGACCGAGGCGGCATTGTTTTCCAGGTTCGTGTTGAGCGTGCGGCCGAACCACATCGTGTATTGAGCAAGCACGTTCTTTTGTATCCTCCACGTGCCGTAAACGCGGTTCTGAAGAACGTTGGTGGGAGCGCGCTGGTCGCTCTCGCCGAACGAAGCGAGGATGGCGTCCTGCTCTATGCGCCACCAGGAATAGCCAAACTGAACGTCACCCTTCTTCTGCGCCTGACCGAAGCTGGCATCGAAACCGTAGGCTCTGTTCTGTTTGCCCAGGGTGCTGACGAGGCCCGCCGCGTCGAAAGGGTTGGCGTGGGCGTTGAGGTTCTCTTCATACTCCGCCATCAGGTTAAAAGGCAGGCGAGCGACGCCAGTCTTGATCTGATTGCTGAGGATGAAGTCGGAATACAGGAAATGCGAGAGAAAGTGGTCAACTCCGTTCGCGTCATAAAAGGTTGAGTTGGTCATCCCGTTGGCGGCGAATGCGCAGGGCGCGAAGCCAGCGGTGTACTTGGTGCCATTCCAGACAGTGGCGCAGCCTGGACCTTCACCGGGGAGCGGGTAGGGACCGGCCGGGGTAGTGCCGCCCACGCCCGTCGTTGTCGCCTGCGTGTTGAAGGCGGAGGCGGAGGCTTCATAGTCCAAGGTCCGAACTCGAGGACAGCGGAAACCGAGCCACCAACGGCGTAGGAGTCCGGCGTTTTGGTGACTTCGTTGAAGGGCAGCAACATGCCTTGGGCGGTGAAGTTGCGGATCGGGCCGTGATGGGTGTCGAAGGAAACCTTGGCGTCAAAGCCTTCGGGGTTGATATCGGGATCGAAGGTCAGGGAAGTGCGGGTCCATGGAAAGGCAAACTTACCGCCTGTCAATGAAAGCCACTTGTGGGCGACTGGGTTGTAGGTGACGTACCCGCGGTCGAGGCCGATGGTCTTGCGGTCGAAGAAGCCAGTCAGCGTTTCGTTGGTGGTGGTCGGGTCGCCTAGAGTGCCGGAGGCGATATAAATGCCGCCACTGAAGTCATCGCTGAGTTGGCCATCAAAGCCGAAGCGGGCGCGGATGCGAGCGCGATTGCGATCGGCGACGCCCGTCTGAAGGTAGTTCTCACCCCGGACGCGCATATCGCCGTTGAACCGGAAGCGTCCAAAGCCGGACTCGAGGCTGGCGACGCGCTTCTGTGAGTCCTTTTCTGCGACCACGCTGCTGGAAACGGCGGTCTTCACGTCCGCTACATCGCCTGACAGTTTGGCGACCGTACTCTGCTGCTGGTCGGCAGTGGCTTGCACAGAGGCGACTTTCTGCTGTGCGTCGATAGCGGAGGATTGAGCCTGCTGCACCTGTTGCTGAGCTTGCTGCCAGGCTTGTTGGTTCTGCTGCAGTTGCTGGGTGAGTTGCTGGATCTGCTGTTGTTGAGCGGCGATCGCATCTTTCAGCGACTGAACATCGGCGGCTGTAACCGCCGGCTGTGTGGGCGGGGCAGGGGCCGGCGCCGCCGCGTGTTTTTTCCTGGGCGCGGGCTTAGTTGCCGCGGTTTGTGCCCATGCACCGGCGGTCATTAGAGCCAGTGTAAGAGCGAAAAATAGGTGCTTGTAAGCTTTCATGGAAGTACAGTCCTCTCCTTTTGGGTTTTGCTTCTTGCGCTGCTACTTCACGGGGGAGTTCAAGGGAAACTGCCGAACACTGTTCAGGTCTGGCCATTGCCTTCGGGCCGAGTTTCCTTTGTATTATGCGCTCATCCGAACAATCACAATAAACATAATAGACATTATTGAGAATGTCCAGCCCAATTCTGCAACACTCGAATATTTCCAAACAGTCGGAGAATATTGCCGATCAGTTCTAGTTGGCGGGCGTTAAGCCCCACTTGTTGTGCAGATGGCGTTCCATGCCTTTGAACACAATGCCATCAATGATGTAGCCCAGAGCGATGATCAGGATCATCACCGCGATGACGGCGCTCATATCGTTCAGGTCGCGGCCCATCATAAGAACCTGGCCGAGGCCGAGACTCAGGTAAAGCATTTCGGCGGTGATCAGCGAGCGCCAGGCAAAGGCCCAGCCTTGCTTGAGACCGGAAACGATGAAGGGAAGGCTGGCGGGCAACAGGACGTACCAGAACAGCTTGAATCCTTTTGCGCCGAGGTTGCGTCCGGCCTGACCAAAGATTTTGGGCATCTGCTTGCGGCCATCTTCCATCGCGAGGGTGACGGACAGCAGGGAACCCATGACCACGACGAAGAGGATGGCATTCTGGCTGAGCCCGAACCAGAGCAGTGCGAGCGGCCACCAGCAGATGCTCGGGAGGCTCTGCAAACTGACGAGCAATCCTCCCATGGTTTCTTCGAGGAATTTATTGCTGGCGACGCCGAGTCCGAGGATCATCCCAAGGACGACGGAAATGGCGTAGCCAACCACAACCCGCTGCATGCTGACGCGAATGGCGATCCAGTAGCTGTGATCCTGAAATCCGGCGTAGAGAGCCTGGCCGACTCCCCAAGGCGTTGGAAAAAGATATGGCGGCCAGATTTTCAATTCGGCGAGAAGCGTCCAAAGCCCAAAGAGAACAGAATAGAAAATCAGGTAGCGGGCGGCGCGTTTCATGATCGCACTCCTTCTGGAATTCCTGCCTTCACACGCGGCTTCACGCCATCGTTGTATTCGGCTTCGAGGGAGCGATTGATCTCATCGCGGAGTTCGTCAAGAATTTCCGCGGGCGGCGCGGGCGACGGTGGGGTCTTCGAGATGGCGCGGGCGCGGCAACTCCACCGGGAATTCACTCTTGACGCGGCCCGGACGAAACGTGAGGAGTACGACCCGATCGCCGAGTCGAATGGCCTCGCGTACATTGTGGGTGACGAAAATGATAGTGCGACCGGTCTCGCTCCAAATACGCTCCAGTTCGTCATGGAGCAGATCGCGGGTCTGCGCGTCGAGCGCGGCGAAGGGCTCGTCCATGAGAAGAACGTCCGGTTCGGTGGCGAGAGCGCGGGCAATGGCAACGCGCTGGCGCATGCCGCCTGAGAGTTGGTGGATGTAACTCTTCTCAAATTTTGCGAGGTGTACGAGGCGAAGATAGTACCGGGTTTTTTCCTGGCGCTCAGCCTTGGGAATGCCTTTCATCTTCATGCCAAATTCGACATTCTGGCCAACCGTGAGCCAGGGAAACAGCGCATGCTCCTGGAAGATCATGATGCGATCGGTGCCGGGGCCCTGGATGGGGTTCCCGTCAACCAGAATCTGACCCGAGGTTTGCGGATGCAGGCCGGCGATCAGGTGGAGCAAGGTGGACTTGCCGCAGCCAGAAGGGCCGACGATGCAGACGAATTCCCCGGCGCGCACCTGGAGATTGATGTTGTCGAGGGCCAGGAGGCGTTCTCCACTCTGGGTGCGGTAACTGAGGCAGATGTCGCTCAGTCCAACTTTCGAAGCGTTGGGGCTGACGGCATACCCCGGCCGCCGAATCGAGACTGGACCGATTCTGGTGCCCGGAGTTCCAGAGTGAGCCGGTAGCGCGGGGTCGACAGGAATCGGGAATTGCCTGGGTAAGTTTTGTGCATTGGTGCTCATTGGATAGCCTTTCGTCCCTTTTCCGCGAGAATCTGGTTCAGAAGTGAAAGATCGTAGAGGCCGGATAGATCGGGCATCTGGCGACCGAGGAATCCGCTGTCGAAAGCCTGTTTAGCGGCAGTGGTCAAGGCGTCGTGCAGCGGGTCGTAAGTGACTTCCATGCGGGAGAACGCCTCGTCGAGAATGGCGGGCGCGAAGGCTTTTCCGGTTTCGGCGAGAATCTGTTGGTTCAGGAGTTTCTTGGCCTCGGGTTGATGAGCATTGATCCAGTCGGTTAGCTCTAGGTTGGCGCGAATCCAATTCTTAACCAGATCGGGATGAGCTTTGAGGAACTTGCTGTTAACCACGAGCAGGCCAATCACGAATTTCCCATTGGGCCAGAGGGTGCGCTCGTCGACCATCAGCCTGCCGTTCCCTTCATGAACCAGGCGCGTGGCCCAGGGTTCAGGAGCCCATGCGGCATCGAGATCCTTCTTGAGGAAGAGAGTCAACTGATCGGGATTGGCCATGGGAACGATTTGGACGTCACCGCCCTTATCGTTGCTTTTCATACCGTAGCTCTTGAGCCAGTTTCGAAGGGCGACGTCCTGCGTGTTGCCGAATTGGGGAGATGCCACGCGCTTGCCGTGGAAATCTTCTGGCTTATTGATGCCCGAATCGTTGCGCACTACAAGCGAAGCGCCGCCGCTGGCCGCACCGGCCACAACGCGAAGGGCCTCGCCATTGGAACGCACATAGCCGTTGATGGCGGGATTCGGGCCGACATACGTCATGTCGATAGCGCCCGCAAACAGGGCCTCAATCGCGGAAGGGCCCGCGTTGAAACTTGTCCACTGAACTTTAACTTGAGTTCC
>QIAK01000376.1:0-6824 GCA_003225515.1 Acidobacteriota bacterium
CGGTGGTGTGCGGATCAGCCGTGGCCGAGCGCACGCGTGCATTGAACTTTTCAGATGGCGTGTTGTGGGTGGAAGTCGCCGGTCCGCGCTGGAGAGCGGAACTGCAAGCGCTTGCGCCGCGATACCTGGCGGCGATCAACCGGTACACCACAGAACCGGTGCGCAGAATCGAGTTCGTGATGGCGCATCAGGAAAGCGCGAACCGGAACGCGCGCTGAATTTCTTACCAAATTTCCATGAAAGTAACCGAGCAGGACGTCACTTACGTCGCCGAGTTGGCCAATCTGGAGCTCACGGCTGAGGAGCGCACAGGAATGCTGCGCGATCTGAACTCTATTCTTGCCTACGTCGAGCGCCTGAGTGAACTGGATACATCCGATGTGCCGCCGATGGCGCAGGTTTCCGATCGCTACAGCCTGGATGAGTCGAAGCAGGGAAGCGAGAGATTTGCTTATGCCAGCCGCAAGGATGTTCCCGAAGGGCTGAGAAAGTCTTTGCCGCATTCGGAGGCGCTGGCGAATGCGCCGGATGCGGACGAAGAATTCTTCAAAGTTCCGAAAGTGATTGAAAGATAATGCAGAAGTCAGAAGTGAGAAGTGAGAAACACGGAATGCCTCCGCCCAGCAGGTCGGATTTTAATTCTGCATTCTGAATTCTTACTTCTGGATCAGCCGTGCAGAAGCGCGAAACCACTGCGCGAGCGCTGACGGAAGCTCACTATGCTCGCATCAAGCATGAGGATGGGCAGATCGGCGCGTTTCTGACGTTGTCGAAAGAGCGCGCTCTTGGGCAGGCGGACCGCATCGATCGCATGGCTGCGGAAGGCAAGGCGCTGCCGATTTTGGGCGGCGTTCCGGTCGGAATTAAAGATGTGATGAGCACGCGGGGCGTGCGGACTACAGCGGGATCGAAAATTTTGGAGAAGTACATTCCGCCCTACGATTGCACGGCGGTGGCGCGCATGGAAGCGGCGGGCGCGGTCGTGTTGGGGAAGATGAATTGTGACGAGTTCGCGATGGGCTCGTCGAATGAAAACTCCGCGTATAGTCCCGTGCGCAATCCGCGCGATTTGAGCCGCGTGCCAGGAGGATCGTCGGGCGGTTCTGCCGCCGCTGTGGCGGCCGACATGGCGGTTGCTACGCTGGGTTCGGACACCGGTGGGTCGATCCGTCAGCCGGCATCGTTCTGCGGCGTGGTGGGATTGATGCCGACCTACGGACGCGTTTCACGTTACGGGCTGATTGCGTTCGCGTCGTCTCTCGACCACATTGGCCCGCTGACAAAGACTGTGAAGGACGCCGCGATTGTGCTCGGCGTGATTGCGGGGCGCGATCCCATGGATTCGACGTCGGCAGATGTTCCCGTGCCCGACTATCTTGCGGAAATCGAAAAGCCGATTCGCGGAATGAAGCTGGGAGTGGCGAAAGAATATTTCGGTGACGGGCTGGATGAGGAAGTGCGGCAGGCTGTGAAAACGGCGATTGACAAGCTGAAGGGATTAGGATGCGAGATTGTGCCGGTGTCTCTGCCGCACACGCCGTATGCGATCCCAACGTATTACCTGATAGCCACGGCGGAGGCATCCGCGAATCTGGCGCGCTATGACGGCGTGCGCTACAGCCATCGCGCCCGCGGAGTGAAGACGTTGTCGGAAATGTACCGGCGCAGCCGCGATGAGGGCTTTGGAGCGGAAGTGAAACGGCGCATCATGCTGGGGACGTACGCTCTGAGCGCTGGCTACTACGATGCGTATTACTTGAAGGCGCAGAAAGTGCGCACGTTGCTAACGCGAGATTTTGAGGAAGCGTTCCGCAAGGTGGATGCGATTGTGACTCCGACTTCGCCGACAGCGGCGTTTAGGCTAGGGGAGAAGTCGAATGATCCGCTGGCCATGTATCTGGCAGATATCTATACGGTGACTGCGGACTTGGCGGGTATTCCGGGGATTTCGGTGCCATGCGGAGAAACTCGCGAGAAGCTGCCCATCGGATTACAGATCCTGGGAAAGCATTTTGATGAGGCCACGATTCTGCGCGTCGCGCATGCGTATGAGCAGGCTTCGTAGGTAGATGATCAATTTTCAAATCTTAACCACGAAGGACATGAAGGTCACCCTTTTATTTCGCAGTCATTCTCCTGCAGGGTGGTAATAGCATTCTCCGGCGCAGGCGCGACACAGGGTTTTTCCATCACGCTGTATTTCCCGGCGGAAGTTGATCCCTTCACCACAAATTTCACAAACCACGCGTTCACCTTTGTATCCAGGAAATTCTTCTGGTGGCAATTCGACTTTTACCCACTGGGTGGTGAACAAGTCATCGTTGGAGATTTCGCGATAGGCCAGCATCTGTTGCTGATTCTTGTCGGCGAGTTCGGGATGCATCTGGCGAGCCAGCGCCTTCGACGATTCCTTGGCGGCGATGCGGATCGCTTTGCCGTTGCTCACGTCTACAAATGTGGCGGCCATTTTTCCCCAATCGCGGAATTTTAGAGCGCGCTTGCCCAGGCGGCATCCAGTGACTACGGCGACGGCGTCGGTGGCGCAGCGGTCGATTTCTACGAAAGTGACGAGACGCTTCCTATCTTTTCCGCGAGGATCGTCAATGCCAAGCATCTGCAGGCCGAGCATGGCGAGCCGTACGCCGAGAACTTGCCCGGCGCAGAGGTGTCCGTGGGCTTGCGCAGCATCGCGGAGATATTCGTCGAGGGAGTGCATGAGAAACCGCTGTCAGCTCTCGGCTGTCAGCTTTCAGCTTAACATCGGAGGCGTCATTTCCTTCGCCAGCGGATGCCGTCTTTGGTGATTTCTACGAGTATGCCTTTGTCAGCAAGATCGGCGCGGATGGCGTCTGAGGTCTTGAAGTCGCGGGCGCTGCGGGCCGCTTTCATGTCGGCAATTTTCTTTTCGATATCAGCGTCTGAGAGTTGTCCCGACTGAACTGTCTCGCGTAGTCCTTCGCTGACGTCGTTGCCGCGGCCGTCCGTGGGCGCCCAGTCGAAGACTCGCTTCATCTTCGCGCCATCATCATCGTCGAGCACGGCGAAAATGTCGTCGAAGCGGGTTAAGGCCGTGAGCAGAGGCGGAACGTCATCCTGCTTGATTCCGCCTGCATCGGACGCCGCATTTGCCTGACGCACCATTTCGAAGATGGCGGCCTGCGCCTGTGCCGTATTGAGGTCATCCTCCAACGCCGCAGTCATGCGGGCGGCGGTTTCGATCGCGAGAGTTTGCATCTCTGGAGTCGCACCCGGCGGAAAATTTCCGGAAGTTAAACGCAAGCGAAAATTCCGCAAGCGTTCCACTGACACTGCAGCCTGCTTCAGGCCATCGAAGGTGAAATTGAGCTGGTTCCGGTAGGGGACGGAGGTGAGCAGATAACGGATCGAGGAAGGCTTGTGTCCCTTCAGCACCAGGTCGCGGAGAGTAAAAAAATTTCCCAGGCTCTTCGACATCTTCTCGCCTTCGACCAGCAGGAAGCGGGCATGAAACCAGAAATGAGCGAAGGACTTGCCGGTGTAGGATTCCGATTGCGCAATCTCGTTCTCGTGATGAGGGAAGACCAGATCTTCTCCGCCGGCGTGCAGGTCAAAAGTTTCCCCGAGTTCGTGCATCGACATGACGGAGCACTCGAGGTGCCAGCCCGGGCGTCCAGGGCCGATGGAAGATTCCCACGAAGCTTCGCCTGGTTTCGGGGCCTTCCAGAGCGCGAAGTCGCGAGCGCTGTCCTTGTCATATTCATCGACATCGACGCGGGCGCCATCCTGCATGCCGCCGAAATCTCGTTTCGAAAGCTTGCCGTATTGCGGAAACTTGGCGATGCGGAAGTAATAAGATCCGTCGTCGGTGCGGTAGGCGAAACCTTTGTGCACCAGCGTGGCGACGAAGTTTGCCATTTCCGGAATGTGCTCGGTGGCGCGCACGAGGGTTGGCTCCTCGATGCCGATCATGGCAGCGTCTTGGAGAAACGCCTGCTCATATTTTCTGGTGTATTGCTGCACGCTGACGCCATCGCGCGCGGCGTTGCGAATAATCTTGTCATCCACGTCAGTGATGTTCATGACGTGATGAACCTTGTATCCACTCTGCCGAAAAAATCTGCGCAGAAGATCGACCGCAATGAATGTGCGGAAGTTGCCGATGTGGCCGTAATCGTAGACGGTCGGGCCACAGGCGTACATCCGGACTTCGCCGTCGCGAATGGGGCGGAAGTCCTCGACCCGCGATGACATGGTGTTGTAAAGGCGAAGGGCCATAGGAAAGGTCAACAACAGAAAACGAAACCAGGAATTCGATGAACTTAAGATTCTAGGGTTGGCGTCGAAAGCGGGTCAAATCGGAATCAGGCGGCGGGATTCCGCGCAGGCGGCAGGGAATGGGTGTGATCACGCAAGCGGTGCTGCACCAGAATTACATAATGCAGCGCCGAAACAATGGTGAAGATGAATGTGGCGCGCAGGAATTCGGTACGCGCGATCCATACCCAACGCGACTTATGAATCTCAAGCAGCAGGACGAAGAAGACCGCACTGATCTGCGAGAACGTGTTGGCCTTGCCGAAAATGCTGGGGCTGAAATTCCGGAGACCGGCAATGGCGAATAGAACCGTGCTGGCGGCAAGAATGGAAATGTCGCGGCTGAAGACCAGCACGGTAAATTTCCAGGGAATCTTGTGCAGAATGGAAAGCACCAGAAACATCGTGCTCAATAGAAGCTTGTCGGCGATGGGATCAAGATACTGTCCGAGCAGCGTCTGCTGATGTAGCTTTCGGGCAAGCAGGCCATCGAGGCCATCGCTGAAACCCGCCATCACGAAAACGACCAGCGCCAACAGATAATGCCCGTCTACGAGATGGATCACGATGAAGGGAACGAAGACCATCCGCAGCAGAGTGAGTTGGTTGGGAGCCGTGAAGATTTGCGAGAGCTTCACGCAGGCTCCTCGGAAGCATCCGAATTGTGCAGGTTCTTGGCGTTTACGCCGGAGGGGGCGAGAGCCTGGGATGGTTCCAGTCCAGTCTTGGAAAAAAATCGTTGCGAGAGAGAAGGAAGACTGCCATCGGGCAGATCAAGCTCGACCCGTTCGAGGCGATGCATGGGAAAGAAAACCACTGCCGGAGTGAATGGCTCGCCATCGCGGACCATCACGGCGAGGTCCTCGAAGGAGGCGAGTTCGGCGCCGCTCAGGCTGAGGCCCTCAGGCGCAAGGGCAAGAATCATTCCCCAGAATTTCTCGCGAGGATTGCTCAGAGTCGCAATCACCAGCGCTCCGGGCACAAACAGTTCGCGCGCCCCTGCCGATAAAGCCGTGCCGCTGCTGGAAACGCGTTTTTGCGCTCGTTTTTCCACGGTAAGATTGTCGCCGGGAGATGCGCGTATTGCAAATCAAAGCACCACCTATGAACGGAGCGGCACGGTTGGAAGCAGGCAGCGACTCCACGTTGGGTGACGAACTCGGGTATGCTTGGCGGACATGGATCCTGCGACAGGCGATCGGGTGATTGAATTTCGGGAAGTCTCATACGAAGTTGCGGGCACGCAGGTCCGGATTTAATCTGCAGATTCAGCGCGGCGAGCTGCTGGTCTTGCTGGGGCGAAGCGGTTCGGGCAAGACGACGTCTCTCAAACTGGTGAACCGCCTGCTCTCGCCGACGTCCGGAGAGATTTTCGTCAACGGAGTGTCGAACGGACAAGGCGATGTGATTCGGCTTCGTCGCAGCATTGGCTACGTGATTCAGGACGTGGGATTGTTTCCGCACTTTACCGTGGAACGAAACATCGGTCTGGTTCCGAAGATCGAAGGCTGGCCGGAGGATCGGGTACGGGCACGGGTGCAGGAACTGCTGCAAAAGGTGGGGCTGGCGGCGGAGATTGGGACGCGCTTTCCGCATCAGTTGTCGGGCGGACAGCGGCAGCGCGTGGGTGTGGCGCGGGCATTGGCCGCCGATCCTGAAATCTTGCTGATGGACGAGCCCTTCGGCGCGCTCGATCCGCTTACCCGCGACGAATTGCAACGTGAATTCCTTTTGCTGCAGCAGCGATTGCACAAAACCGTGGTATTTGTGACGCACGATTTGCGCGAGGCCCTGCGGCTCGCATCGCGAATTGCATTGATGGAAGCGGGGCGACTGGTCACTGTGCTGACGCCTCAGGAATTTCTGAAGTCCACCGATCCTATGGCGTCCGCCTACGTCCGGGCGTTCGGGGCTGGCCTGGAATCAGCCGCAAATAGAGGCACGTCATGAACGTCTTTCGATTCATCTTGCATAACCACGCGCAGGTTCTGGAACTCACGCTGGAGCACCTGCGGCTGGTGGGATTCTCAACCTTGTTCGCGATGCTGGTGGGCATACCACTTGGAATTTTGATTGCACATCGGCCGCGATTCAACAAGCCGGTGCTGGCGAGTGCAAACATTATCCAGACGATCCCCAGCCTCGCACTTTTTGGATTTCTTCTACCCCTGCCCTGGTTGGGTGAACGCTCCGACAGGCTCGCGATCCTTGCGCTCACGCTGTATGCGCTGCTGCCCATTATCAGAAATACGTATACAGGGATACGGGGTGTCGATCCTGCGGTGGTGGAAGCAGGGCGAGGGATGGGGCTTACCGAGTCGCAGCTATTGTTTCAAGTTGAGTTGCCGCTGGCAGTGAGTGTGATTCTGTCGGGAGTGCGGGTGGCGGTGGTGATTTCAGTTGGCCTGGGGACGATTGCCGCGGCGATTGGCGCGGGAGGCCTGGGCGAGTTTATTTTTCGCGGCTTGGCCATGGTTGACGACAGAGTCATTCTGGCGGGAGCGATTCCAGCAGCGATGCTGGCGCTATTG
>QIAK01000376.1:6854-7952 GCA_003225515.1 Acidobacteriota bacterium
AACTTCCGTCGATCTTTCTGCGCGTTGGCGTGGGCAGCGGCGTCGTTGTTTCTGCCGTCCTGTTCGCCATCGCATGCCGATCGCATCGTGGTAGGCTCGAAAAATTTTACAGAGTCGTACTTGCTGAGCGAGATCTTGGCACAGCAGATCGAGGCTCACACCAAACTGAAAGTGGAACGACGTTCGTACCTGGCGGGAACTTATATTTGCCAGCAGGCGATCCTGGCTGGGCGAATCGACATTTATCCGGAGTATACGGGCACTGCGCTCACAGCAATTCTCAAGCAGCCGGCGAATGGAACGAAAGAGGAGGTTTTTCGGCGGGTTGAGGGTGAATACGAAAATCGCTTTGGGCTGACTTTGGGCCCGGCATTCGGCTTCAATGACACTTTTGCGATGGAGATACGAGGCGAGGATGCTCGCCGGCTGAAGATCACGACTCTGTCGCAGGCTACAGCGTTTGCTCCGCACTGGCGCGCGCAACCTACGGCCTGCAGTTCGCGGAGCCGCCGCGCATCATGGATCTGGGGCTGCTCGCGCGGGCGTTAAAAGATCGGCAGATCGATCTCGCCGCGGGCAATACCACCGATGGGCTGATTCCGGCGCTCGACCTGTTCGTGCTCGAAGACGACCGCCATTATTTTCCACCCTACGAGGCGGTGCCGGTGATACGCGAGCAAACCATACAGCAGCATCCCGAAGTGGCGCAGGTCATCGGCCAACTGGCGGGGAGCATTTCCGACCAGGAGATGCAGCAGTTGAATTATGCGGTCGATGGCCAGCACCGAGATGCGCCAGAGGTCGTGCATGAATTCCTGCGAGCTAAAGGTTTCGTGCAGTGATGTAGAAGATATTCAGATAACGAGCGTGCCTTCCATGACTAGCACTGCTCGCCCTTTCAGGATGACTCGATCTCCGGCCATGTCGCACCAGATTTCACCGCCGCGTTCCGACAATTGCTCCGCGTGCAGTCGCGATTTTCCCAAACGGTTTGCCCAGTAAGGAGCAAGCGCGCAGTGTGCGGACCCGGTCACAGGATCTTCCGGCATACCGTAGCTCGGCTTGAAGTAACGCGAAACAAAATCAACCTTCTTTCCG
>QIAK01000376.1:8119-16985 GCA_003225515.1 Acidobacteriota bacterium
CTTTTTGGACGGGGAGAGTTCCGCTGAAACGCGTCTGAAAACCCAACATTTCGCTGTCTGGCTGCAATCGGTTGAAGATCACATAGGCCGAGGCCAGGGTGGCATGTCCGCATAGCCTGACTTCGCCTCGTGAGCTAAACCATCTCAACTCATAGTGTTCCGGCCCGGAGAGGCCGCTGGTGGGTACGAAAAAGGCAGTCTCAGAAAGGTTGTTTTCGGCAGCGACCTTCCGCAGTAAGCCGTCATCTAACCACGAACTGAGGGGACAAACCGCGGCTGGGTTGCCTCGGAACGGCTGACCAGTGAAGGCGTCAACGTGGAAAAGCGGGATCCGCATTGGCTTGATTGTACTGGGCATACCGAAAAATAAATGTAACCGCCAGCCCTGTTGATGACTCTTATGGCGGGGTGCTAGTCTCTCAGGCCTGTCTGAGGCGGCACACGGCTTATACAGCGCGGCTTTCGGGTGGCTCACATCGAAGTTCGCTGCTGATGTAGCGTTCCTCTTCGTCCAACCGGGTACACCAGGAGGGCCAATGCTCGTCGCTCAAGAAAATGCTACCGTGCGGCAGAATCTGCTGCAGCGACTGTCCGATGCTCGCCGGCGAAGCGATGCGCTTTTCAAGATTGTGCGGCCTGATTCAATGTACGAACGGCCGATTCCAGAGCGTCACCGCATCATTTTCTATGTCGGGCACCTCGAGGCATTTGATTGGAACCTGCTTCACGAGAATGTTCTCGGTCTGAAGAGTTTTCATGGCGAATTTGACCGGCTGTTTGCCTTCGGAATCGACCCCGTGGGGGGTGGATTGCCCTCCGATCAGCCGTCAGAATGGCCTTCGCTTGAGGCTGTGTGCGATTACGTCAACAGAATTCGCGCTGCACTCGACGAGAAGCTGGCCGACGGAAGTCTGGATTCGAATAGCCCTGCACGCGACGGTTTCGCACTCGACACATTGCTCAACGTGGCCATTGAGCATCGCCTGATGCATGTCGAGACGTTGGCATACATGTTGCATCAATTGCCGCTCAGCCGGAAAATTCCGCAAGAAGATCCACCCTCTCTGGTAACTGCCCCTATCACTCATCCGATGATCGAGATTCCCACAGGGGAGACGACCCTTGGGCTTCGACGCGGCAGCGAGACATTCGGTTGGGACAACGAGTTCGAGGCGCACGGTGTGCACGTACCCGCGTTTGCAATCGATCAGTACGAGGTGACGAACCGGCAGTATCTCGATTTCATCGATGGCGGGGGCTATGAGACCCGAGCTTTCTGGAGCGATGAGGATTGGAAGTGGAAGACCGAGCACGCGATTTCTCATCCGGTGTTCTGGACGAAGTCTCCGGGTGGATGGCGCTATCGCGCCATGTTCGCGGATGTTCCGCTGCATCCTGACTGGCCCGTGTATGTGAGCCACGCTGAGGCTGCGGCGTATGCGCGCTGGGTAGGGAAGTCGCTGCCTTCAGAAGAGCAGTGGCACCGTGCGGCTTACGGCGCGCCAAATGGAATTGAAAGGCAATATCCCTGGGGCAACGAGAATCCAGCGGCAGCGTTCGGCAACTTTGATTTTCACAACTGGAATCCGACGCCGGTGAATGCTTTTCCTGCAGGCGGCAGCGCTTTCGGAGTGCAGGATTTGCTGGGCAATGGCTGGGAGTGGACATCCACAGTGTTCGCGCCGTTCCCTGGATTCCAGGCTTTTCCGTTCTATCGCGGATACTCGGCTGATTTTTTTGACGGCAAACATTTTGTGATGAAAGGCGGGTCGCCGCGTACCGCAGCGTGCATGTTGCGGCCCACATTTCGGAACTGGTTTCAGGCGCATTACCAGTACGTGTACGCGGGATTCCGCTGCGTGAATCCCTGATTGAATTAAGCGTGTAAGAGTCTGTGATTGAGGGAGCCAGCTATGCTCGTTCATGCAATTCCCAGCAACGCCACTTACGAATTCGCCGCCGACGTGCGTGCCGGACTGACTCGCAACGGCCAGAAGGAACTTCCTTCCAAATACTTGTACGACAACGTCGGCTCGGCGCTGTTTGAAGTGATCAGCCATCTGCCGGAGTACGGGCTCACGCGGGCTGATGAACGATTACTCCGGCGGCACGCCGACGAAATAGTAGACCGTATTGCCGGACCGGTTGCAGTGGCGGAACTTGGAAGCGGCAGCGGCAAGAAAACCCGGTGGCTTCTGGAAGCGCTCTGCCGGCGCCAACGAACGTCATATTATCCCGTCGAAATTTCGCGGTCGGCACTGGTGATGTGCGAGCGGGAACTGAGCGACATCGATCGGATCAGCATCGTTGGTTTTGAACGTGAATATCTGGATGGATTGCTGGAAGTGGCCGCCTACCGCAAGAGCGGGCAGCGGCTGTTCGTTTTATTCCTGGGCAGCACGATTGGGAACTTCGATCGGCCCGCGGGTGTGAAGTTTCTGGCGGAAGTGCGGCGCAAGCTTCTGCCGGGAGACGCGTTGCTCCTGGGGACGGATCTGGAAAAACCGAGCGCACAGTTGATCGCAGCGTACGACGACGAACTCGGAGTGACGGCCGCGTTTAACCTGAACTTGCTATCCCGGATCAATCGGGAACTCGATGCCGATTTTGATCTACGCGAGTTTACGCATGTGGCGAAAATCAACTATGACGTGCGGAGCGTTGAAATGCATTTGGAGTCGAAGAGGCGGCAGGTGGTGAGCATTCCGGCTGCGGAAGTAGTGGTCGAATTTCTCGAAGGAGAGACCATATGGACCGAGAGCAGCCACAAGTATTCGGCGGGTGAGGTCTTCGAGATGGCGCGTAACGCCGGATTCCGCTGCGAAGCTCAGTGGATCGATGAGCAATGGCCGTTTGCCGAGAACCTGCTGGTCGCGGAGTGAGGCTGCGATTGATCAGAATTTCAAGATGACTTCACCTTGCGCCATGCGCGCAAGTTGACTGCGCTCATCACCATGCAAAATACATTCGCGGGAATGAAACCCAGTTGTTCTGTTCTGAGACCGATGATGCAGATGAGTACGCTATTGACACCCGCCAATGCCCAGCCTTCCCAGCAGCGTCGCCCTACCAGGATTGTTGAAGCGACGGTTAACACGCAGGATAGATAATCGAGCCGCAACACAAATGAAACCCTCCAAGACAATTGTGAGTGAAAGCGGCGGCTCTTGACAGTGCTTGTGTCCTTTCGTTACATGACGTAGGTCACTTGACCGCGAAATTAAGATTTTCTTTACCTGGAGAAATCAATGCCGAAAGCATGTGCACACCTCAACCAGATCAAGATCAAGAGCACCGACAAGCACGTCTGCGAGGACTGCATGAAAACAGGCGATTCCTGGGTCCACTTGCGACTTTGCCTTACTTGTGGACACGTGGGATGCTGCGATTCTTCGAAGAACAAGCACGCCACCAAACATTTCCACAAAACACAGCACCCTCTCATCCGGTCCAACGAGCCGGGAGAATCATGGGTATGGTGCTATGTGGACGAAATCGAAGCAGGCGAACTGAGCGCGTGACGCGAGGTTTGGGGCAAGCGCAATATAGCGCGACCAAATTGCAGTGGTTGTATCTAATCACTTTACCGCGTTACTCGTTTCCTGGGCGCCAGCTTCATCCCTAAGTCTGAGAGTAATCATGCCGAAGCCGATCCTGCTGACGGTCGATGATGATACCGATGTGTTGCGGGCGATCGAGCACGATTTGCGTTCGCATTATGGCGCAGAGTATCGCGTGCTCAGCAGCGACTCTCCGGAAGGAGCGCTCGACCTGCTGAAGGCGCTGAAGGTTCGAGATGATGGTGTGGCCTTGCTGCTCGCAGATCAGCGTATGCCTCGCATGGACGGCGTGGTATTTTTGCAGGCGGCGCGTCAGATTTATCCCGATGCCAAACGGGCGTTGCTCACTGCCTACGCCGACACCAACGCCGCCATCAATGCAATTAATCAGGCGAGTCTCGATTATTTCTTCATGAAGCCGTGGGATCCTCCCACTGAGCACCTGTACCCTCAACTCGACGACTTGCTCGATGATTGGCAAGCATCGTACCGTCCGCCATTCCAGGGCATCCGTGTGCTGGGCACGCGCTGGTCACCGCGATCGTACGAACTGCGTGACTTTCTGGCGCGAAGCCATGTGCCTTACCAATGGATTGACGTCGAGTACTCGGCGAACGATCCTGAAACGAAACGTCTGCTGGGAGCTCTGGGGCAAGACGCGAGTGAACTTCCGATTGTCCTGTTCTCGGATGGAACGAAGTTGCTCCATGGCGTGCCGTCGGAAGTTGTGGGCGGAGGACCGGCTGGTCTGGCGGCCGCCGTGTATGGGGCTTCTGAAGGTTTGCACACGGTGATGGTGGAGAAAGAAGCTCCGGGTGGCCAGGCAGGAATGAGTTCGCGGATTGAGAACTATCTCGGATTTCCCGCCGGGCTCAGTGGAGGCGATCTTGCGCGTCGTGCCGTGGTGCAGGCTCGGAGGTTTGGAGTCGAGATACTGGCACCGCAGGAAGCGGTCGGCGTTCGCATAGAAGGGCCATATCGAATCATCAAATTAGCCGACGGCAATGAAATCTCCTGTCATGCGTTGATGGTGGCCAGCGGAGTGCAATGGCGGCGGCTGGAAGCGCCGGGGATCGACCGTTTGCAGGGTGCGGGAGTTTACTACGGCGGCGGCGCTACGGAAGCTTTGTCGTGCAAGGGAGAAATTATTTATGTAGTAGGTGGCGCGAATTCCGCAGGGCAGGCGGCGATGAATTTTGCCAAGTACGCGGAGCGTGTGGTGATCCTGGTGCGCGGCGATTCGTTGTCGGCCACCATGTCGCAATATTTGATTGACCAGATCAAGGCGACTCCCAATATTCAGTTGTGGACACACGCCAGCGTCGCCGAGGTGCACGGCGAAACGCATTTGGAAGAAATTTCAGTTTTGTGCTCGGATACCAACAAGGTCGAACGCGTGCCGGCGAGCGCAATGTTCATTTTTATTGGGGCCCTGCCGCGGACGGATTGGCTGGCGGATACCATCGAGCGGGACGAACGCGGATTCATTCTGACCGGACCGGACTTGCTGCGAGAAGGGCAGCATCCCAAGGGCTGGTCGCTGGATCGCGATCCGTTTCTTCTGGAAACGAATGTGCCTGGGATATTTGCAGTGGGCGACGTCCGTCACGGTTCGGTAAAGCGCGTGGCATCCGGAGTTGGCGAAGGATCGGTGGCGGTGCAGTTCATCCATCAGTATTTGAGCAAGGTATAAATGGCGGAAACATCGGAACTCCTACGTCGCGTTCCCCAATTCGCGGATTTACCTGGCGATCAGATCGACTGGTTTCTCAGTCAGTCGAAAGAGTTGCAGCTGAAACCGGGCGAAGCATATTCGCGGCAGGGCGATCCGGCCGACGCGATGTTTGTGCTGCTCGAGGGCGACTTTCAATGGCGCGGTGAACTGGCGGGTGAAAGCATCGTGCTCGACAGGAAGCCGGGTGAAGTCACCGGAATCCTACCATTCTCAAGAATGAAAACTTTCACGCTAAGCGGGCGGGCGTTGACCGACGCACGCGTTCTGCGTTTCCCCTCTGCGCTCTTTCCGGACCTGCTGCAGAAAATGCCGGAACTGGCCAGGCGTCTGGTGGGCTTGATGTCGGACAGAATCCGCGAGACTACGCGGTTCGAACAGCAACTCGACCGATTGGCTGCTCTGGGCAAGCTCTCGGCAGGGCTGGCACATGAACTGAATAATCCTGCATCAGCCGCAAAGCGCGCGGCCAGCCAGTTACGCGCCATTCTGAAGCGGATTCGCGATGCCAGCCATGAGTTGGGAAGGCGCGATCTGACTCCCGCGCAAAAATCGGAAATTGAAAAATTGGAGGCGTCGCTCACGCAGGTGGAGGGTCCTCCGCCCGATGCGCTCACGGCCAGCGCACTCGAGGAGCAGCTCGACTCGTTGCTTCGCAGTCACGGTCAAAAAGATTTGTGGCAGCTCGCGGCCGACCTCGCACGGAAGAATTTCAGGCCCGAAGCACTCGAGCATCTATTCGCTGCCTTGGATGCCGATAGTGCGCGGGCGGCCCTGGTGAGAATTTCGGCTTCGGTCGAGATTGCAGACCTGCTGAATCAAATCGAGAGCAGTACGGGGCGAATATCCGATCTGGTGGGCGCGATCAAGGAATATACATTTATGGATCAGTCGCCTGTGCAGAACGTCGATATCGTCAAGACCCTTGAGACCACGCTCACGATTTTGAATCACAAGCTGAAGCGCGGCGTGAGCGTGCAGCGCGATTATCAGAAAATTCCGCTGCTGGTGAATTCTTTCGGCAGCGAGCTCAACCAGGTCTGGACCAATCTCATCGACAACGCAATCGATGCGATGGGCGGAAAAGGTGAGCTGCGGGTTCGCACATATCGCGAGGATGATTGCATTGTGGTCGAGATCGGTGACAATGGGCCGGGAATTTCGGCGGAAGTCCGGCCGCACATTTTTGAGCCTTTCTTCACGACTAAAGGAGTTGGAGAGGGAACCGGACTCGGGCTTGATACCGTCCAGCGCATCATAAAAAAGCACCGTGGTAATATCCAGGTCCGTTCCGAGCCAGGGAATACGCGCTTTCAGGTGTGGCTCCCGGTGGCCGAAACTAATTAGCTTGAATACGGCGTTAAAATTTTCCGCATGCCATGCCGTACAGCCCCATGAAGAATTCGGACGAGTACGATGCGATCGTCATTGGATCTGGGCAGGCAGGCACTCCACTTTCTACCGCTCTTGCCGGCGCGGGCATGCGCACCGTTCTTGTCGAACGAAAACATGTTGGCGGCACCTGCGTGAATGAGGGATGCACTCCGACCAAGACAATGGTGGCTAGCGGCCGTGTGGCGTATCTGGCGCGGCGTGCCGCGGATTACGGCGTGCATACCGGCCCCATCCGCATCGACCTGGCGAAAGTTCGCGAACGCAAGCGAAATATTGTGGACAGCTTCCGCAATGGGAGCCAGGCGCGCATTCAGAAAACTGCAAATCTGGAATTGGTTTTTGGCGAGGCACGTTTCAGCAGCCCCAAAACATTAATGGTGCGCTCGCAAGATGGCGCCCAGCGCAGCATTTCAGCGAGATACATTTTTATTAATGCTGGTACTAGCGCATCGCAGCCCACACTCAGCGGATTGAGCAACGTACCTTTTCTCGACAATGCCTCCATCATGGAACTCGATGTTGTTCCCGATCATCTGTTGATCTTAGGCGGAGGCTACATCGGCCTGGAGTTCGGACAATTATTCCGGCGCTTTGGCAGCCGTGTGACTATCGTCCAGTCCGCAGGCCAGCTTCTTACGCGCGAAGACCCCGACATCGCGGAGGAAGTCACAAAAATTCTGCGCCAGGATGGAATTGAAATCCTGTTGAACGCAAGAGCAACTCACGTGGAGAAGTCCGGTGAAGGCATTCGATTGGAGGTTCACTCAGGGGGAAGTTCGACGACGCTCGCCGGCTCGCATCTGCTGGTGGCGATCGGCCGCGTGCCGAATTCGGACAACCTGAACCTCGCGGCTGGCGGAGTCACGACGGACGATCATGGTTTCATTGTTGTGAACGAGCGCCTGGAGACGAGCGCCGAGGGTATCTATGCTTTGGGCGACATCAAAGGTGGGCCGGCATTTACGCACATTTCGTACGACGATTTTCGAATCATCCGCGCCAATCTAATTGACAAGAAAGCTGCGTCAACTAAAGGCCGTCAGGTGCCGTATACGGTGTTCATCGACCCGCAACTCGGCCGCGTGGGTTTGAGCGAGGGTGAGGCGCGCGCGCAAGGTTTGAAGATTCGCGTGGCCAGAATGCCGATGACGCACGTGGCCCGGGCTCTTGAAGTCGACGAGACGCGTGGCTTCATGAAGGCCATTGTGGATGCGAACACAAGCCAGATTCTCGGCGCCGCCGTTCTCGGCATCGAAGGCGGAGAAATCATGTCTGCCCTTGAAATTGCCATGATGGGCCAATTGCCCTACACGGCCTTGCGCGACGGCATCTTCGCCCATCCCACATTGGCGGAGTCGCTGAACAATTTGTTCACCGCAATGGATAGTGAATCGTAAGATCAAGCTGACAAGCTGAGCCATAGACGAACCGAGGCGAATGGACGTCCATCTGATTGACGGGACATACGAACTGTTCCGATATTTTTTCGCGGTGCCCTCGGCCAAAGATGTAAGCGGCCGAGAGGTGGGCGCCGTGCGTGGCGTGGCGGCGTCTGTGTTGTCGATGATCGAGCGCGGGGCAACTCATCTCGGGGTCGCGACCGACCACGTCGTGGAATCGTTTCGAAACGATCTGTATGCCGGCTACAAGACCAGCGAAGGGGTCGCTCCGGAGTTGCTTTCTCAATTCCCCATTCTCGAAGAAGCGCTGCAAGCGATGGGAGTAATGGTGTGGCCGATGGTCGAGTTTGAAGCGGATGACGCGCTCGCATCCGCTGCCGCGAAAGCCGCACTGGATGATCGCGTCGGGCAGGTTTTCATTTGCACTCCAGACAAAGACTTGGGTCAGAGTGTGGTGGGCACACGAGTGGTTCAGTTGGACCGCAGGCGCGAGATTGTGCGTGATGAAGCGGGAGTGGTGGCCAAGTTTGGCGTGAGCCCGCATTCCATCCCCGACTACCCGGCTGTGGTCGGCGATAGTGCAGACGGATTTCCAGGCATGGTGGGATGGGGGCAGAAAGCCGCGGCTCTGGTTCTCTCTCAGTACACGCATCTTGAGGACGTTCCAAAGGATTGGGGGCAGTGGAATCCATCTATCCGGAGAGCGCGAGCGTTGTCGGAATCACTGTTTAGCGCATGGGATCAGGCGCTGCTGTTTCGAACCTTGGCGACGCTGCGAC
>QIAK01000377.1 GCA_003225515.1 Acidobacteriota bacterium
TATTCGAACAGGCTCGCCCCGCCGTCGGTTCAGAACGAATTTATTCAGAAGAAAACTGACATACTCAGACTGAATTGATTGCCCCTCGGCACCTGTCGTCTGGGGAGGGTTCGGGACGATGGGCCGCAATCAACTTACCGGCTCGGGCTTTGCTTCTGTTGACCTCTCGGTATTCAAGAACATTCCGGTGACCGAACGCTTGAAAGCTCAGTTCCGCGTGGAAATGTTGAATGTCTTCAACCGCCTGAACCTTGCGCCGCCGAGCGGCTACCTCTTTGGCGGATTTGGTCAAAGCACCGACACTATCGGCGACTACAATGGCGCGCCAGGTTTCGGTCCGGGTGAGCCATTCAACATGCAATTGGCCCTGAAGCTTGTTTTCTGATTGCTGCCGAGCCGAGGTCGCAGCACGAAGGAAAACCCGAGTCACAATCCGGCACAACTGGCGATTTGGATGGCGACGATTCATCGTAGGCTTCGCCACGAGGATGGCGAGCGTCTTGAGCAGGACGATCAGCCGGAGTTGTTGAACAAAATTACCGATTGATCATGCTGGCCCGCGCCCTTCTGTCGACACACCGTCGGCAGAAGGTCTGCCTTCTCTAACGTCACCTTGAAAGTGGGCGCTCCGACAAAACCGGTTGAAGTGACAGCCGGCGCGGGAGTCAGCCTCGGGGGGACTAACGGCGATCCCGCTACTGGCGGTTCCGGCATTAATATTTTTTCGAACCCCCAGGCGGTCTTAGCCGACTTCCGCCCGATTCAAATTAGCGAAGATACGCGATCGGCCCGCGGCGTTCTGCGCGGTTTCCCTTACTGGAATTTCGACCTCTCCCTGGCCAAGCGCACACTGGTGACTGATAGGTTTGCTATTCTTTTCTCGGCCGACTTCTTGAACGCCTTCAACCACGTTGTGTTCAACGACCCAACACTGAGCATGCAGGATCCCGCATCGTTCGGCGTGATCAGCAGCCAAGCGAATAACCCCCGAGCGATTCAGTTCGGCCTCCGCCTCGAGTTTTAACAACTCGCTGATGCTTCGACGGCCAACCTCGATTGAGTTTCGAAAAAGGGAGTCACAGCCCAATGAAGTCCGCAGAACGCAACGCGCGGCAACCGGTTTGGTAGACGACTTGCACACCAAAGGAGTCCCCTCAAAGCAAACCGTGAGAGGAGCATGGATGATTTATTTCATTCTCTCCTCTCACGGCCCTTCCCTCATAACGCTCCGAAGTAGCGAACCGCGCGATCTGTTACGCCGCAAATCGTAACGCCTATTGTGAGTTCGTTCGATTGGCTTGCTTATTTAAGACGCTGTGACCACAGAATGACACGTGTCGGACTGCGGACATCCTTTGCGGCAGCAGCATAGAGGCAGCTATCTCGCCAGCCTCCATTTTCTCTGTATTTGATACTCCTGCCGCCGTCCCGCCTCAGCCGCGGTTTTGGCCAGCGCCTTGCATCGTTGAAAGAACTGCAATTCCGAGAATGGGCGCTAACAGCCGAACTGAAGGCAGCAACTTGCGATTACGTGGCTCAATCAGTGGGTGTGCAGTGGGTCTTCCGATATTTGTGTGCTTCGGCGGTGCCGCGTTAGCTTTCGCAGATCCAACTCAGCCCTCAAGCCCTACGAACATTTTTGCCCCCGCGTCGAGTCCAGCGAAGTCGATCTTCGGGTTGTCTCTGTTTGTGCTGGCAGTCACAGGAGCCATTTTCCTCGTGGTCTTCGCCTTGTTGCTTTACTCCGTCGTGAGTTTCAGAAAGAAGAGAAATGACGATGGCCGAGAACCTCCTCAGGTGTACGGCAGCAATCAGGTGGAATTGGCGTGGACGGTCATTCCCGTTCTCATCGTGGTCGCATTGTTCATGGCGACAGCACGAGTAATTGCCCTCGTTCAGAAAACATCGCCCCCTGGCAATGCGATCGCAGTTACGGCCATCGGCCACCAGTTCTGGTGGGAATATCGTTATCCAGATCTAGGCGTGGTAACGGCAAATGAACTTCATCTGCCCGTAAGTGACCCGGCCTATCCGACACCGACATTCATTACCCTGCTCTCCGCCGATACCGACCATAGTTTTTGGGTCCCGCGGCTAGGAGGTAAGACTGATCTGATTCCGAACCACCCCAACACCATGTGGATCGATCCGCAGGCGACTGGAGTTTACTTCGGCCAGTGTGCGCAGTATTGCGGGACGCAACACGCCAAGATGTTGCTCCGTGTTTATGTCCAGACGAAGGATGAATTTAACCAATGGATTCTGCAGCAACGCCAGCCGGCGTTTGCAAATGATGCTGTTTCACAAGGACAACGGACATTCGAGACGACCGCCTGCATCAACTGCCACACTGTGTCGGGCACAGTGGCCAATGGGCGATTCGGTCCGGACCTCACGCACCTGATGAGCCGAGACACGATCGCGGCCGGCGCAGCCCCCAATACGCCACAAAATCTTCGGCTGTGGATTCGAAATCCGGATGCCATCAAGCCTGGTTCCTTAATGCCTGCGATGCAGTTGAGCGATCAGCAACTGGACGCGTTGACCGCGTATTTGGAGACGCTTCGTTGAGCCATCAAACAACACGTTGAGGAGATTACCTGATGTCGACTGATGCGCTCGCACTGCCGGGAACGGAACTAGCGTCGCGCCCTCTTGTCTCCAAGCTCCACGACTGGGTTGCCACTGTTGATCACAAGAAGCTGGGCATTCTGTACATCATTTACGCTCTGGTGTTTCTGTTGATCGCCGGGGTTGAGGCGATGATTATCCGCATCCAGCTCATCCGTCCCCACAACGACTTTATTTCACCCCAGGTTTTCAACCGAATGTTCACAATGCATGGGACCACGATGATTTTCTTCGTGGTGATGCCTGTTCTGTTTGGATTCGCAAACTATCTGATCCCACTCATGATTGGTGCGCGGGACATGGCCTTTCCGCGCCTGAATGCTTTCAGCTTCTGGATGACTGCTTTCGGGGGACTGCTTCTCTACTTCAGCCTGGTAGGAGCCAACGGGCTCTATGGAGCGGGTAACGCTCCCGACGTCGGGTGGTTCGCTTACGCGCCCTTGACTTCGCAGACATTTTCAATTGGACATAGCACGGACTTCTGGATACTCGCATTGCTGGTCTCCGGCTTTGGCAGCATCGGCACAGCGATCAACATCGTGGCAACGATTCTCTGCATGCGTTGCCCAGGCATGACGTTGGCCAAGATGCCATTGTTCGCCTGGCTCAACCTGATCATGGCCGGATTGGTGATTCTCGCGGTCAGCCCGCTAACGGCTGCGCAGATTATGCTGTTGATCGATCGGTATCTTGGGGGGCACTTCTTCGATACCCAGGCCGGAGGTTCCGCCGTGATCTGGATGCATTTCTTCTGGATTTTCGGACATCCGGAAGTCTACGTCCTAGTCCTTCCAGCGTTCGCCTTCGTCTCCGAGGTTATCCCTGTTTTCTCGCGCAAGCCGATCTTCGGCTATTCGGTGATGGTCGCGGCCACGGTTGCGATTGGTTTTATCAGCATGAGCGTGTGGGCTCATCACATGTTCACAGTCGGCATGGGAGCGAACGTGAATACCTTTTTCGTGATCTCGACGATGGCGATTGCTGTCCCAACCGGCATCAAGATCTTCAACTGGCTGGCGACCATGTGGGGAGGAAAAATCGAGTTTAAGACTCCGATGCTGTTCTGCACCGCGTTTCTCTTCCAATTCCTGGCGGCCGGCCTGACTGGGGTGATGTTGAGTGTCGCCCCCTTCACTTGGCAGTTGGGAAATTCATATTTCGTGGTCGCGCATTTTCACTATGTGATTGTCGGCGGCATTCTCTTCGCTCTTTTCGGTGCGTTTTATTACTGGTTTCCGAAGATGTCGGGAAAGATGTACAGCGAGACGCTCGGTAAGCTGCATTTCTGGGTTTTCATAGTCGGCTTCCACCTTACGTTCGACTTCATGCATATCCCAGGATTGTTGGGCATGCCGCGAAGAATCTACACCTATGAGCCGGGCCGTGGTTGGGACACGTGGAACTTCATCGTGACCATCGGAGTTTTCTTCCAGGCTGTCGGGATTTTGGTCTTCCTGGGAAACCTGATCTGGTCCTATCTCCGCGGTAAGGCTGCCGGAAGCGATCCGTGGGACGCCTGGACCCTTGAGTGGTCCACGAATTCGCCACCTCCTGCCTACAACTTTGCCTCGCGCCCAGTCGTTAAGAGTCGCCGCCCGCTGTGGGACCTTAAGCATCCGGCCGATCCGGACTGGAATTACGAGTAGCAGGGGAGACTGTGATGAATGCGACATCAATGACGGTGTCCGGAGCGAGGCTTGAGTGGAATCTTCCCGATCGCGGACGCGTCGCTATGCAGTGTCTGATCGCAGCCGAAGCTGCTATTTTCACAATCTTCGTGGTGGCTTACGTCTTTTATCTCGGCAAGAGCCTGACGGGGCCCATGCCGAAGGATGTTCTCAGTGTCCCTATCGTCTATACGGTCTGTTTGCTTTCCAGCAGTCTCACGATCCACTTCGCTGCCAAGCATCTCCGCCGCGGTGGCGTCCTAAGTTTCGGAGTCTTGTGGCTCGCGACCATTACGCTGGGTGCTGCTTTTTTGTATGGGACCGGCACCGAATGGTACCGGTTGATCTACCAAGAAGGATTCACGATCGGCACGAACCTGTTTGGAACGACCTATTACTCGTTGGTCGGCCTGCACGGATTTCACGTCGTGGTCGGTCTTTTGAGTCTCTCCACAGTGATGGTCTTCACGCTGACGGGAAGGGTCAGGTCGGAACACGCTGAACGGATCGAGGTTTTGTCGCTCTACTGGCACTTCGTCGACGTGGTGTGGGTTGTCGTTTTCACGGTCGTGTACGTGATTGGACGATGAAGAAAGGTACTGGAAGATGCCCTCAGAAACGCTTGAACTACCACCGGAGACAGAAAGAGCGATGCAGAACACGATCGAACTGCCCGCTCCGACGGCATGGCCGATCGTCCTCGCC
>QIAK01000631.1:0-1254 GCA_003225515.1 Acidobacteriota bacterium
ATTCTGGGAGTCGCGGGTTACTCTTTCTTTTCGCGAATGCGGTTCATCACATCGTTAACAATGGGCTCAACCTGCTCTGCCGGAAGAGTAAACGAGTCACAGTCGGTAACGAAACGGATGGTTTTTCGCGTGCTGTCAACGATAACCTGGCAGGTCTTGCATTCGTGCAAATGGTCCTCGAGGCGAGCCCGGACTTCGGGACTGGCGACCTCTTCCAGGTAGTCCCCGAATTCTGCCAAAAACTCAGCGCAGCTGAGCATCGGGACTCCTCTTTTCCTCGCCAATGAAATAGGGCGCAAGACTCTCCCGCAACATCAATCGACCTCGCAGCAAGCGGGCTTTGACAGCAGGAATACTTAGCTCCAACGCAGCCGCCGCCTCTTCCGTCGAAAGCTGGTTTATGTCACGCAAAAGCACAACGACACGATACTTTTCCGGCAACCGCAGAACCCCTTCCCTTACCAACTGACTTCTTTGAGATGCGGCCAAGACCTGCTCCGGGTTATCCGTCCAACTCTGAATCTGGCGGGGCCGAAATTCTTCATCCGCTCCGCTTTGGTCGAGAGATTCACACGGCTTTCGCTGCCGAAGCAACTCGATTCCAGTGTTGATAGCAATGCTAATCAGCCACGTCGAAAACTTGGACCGCCCCTGGAAACGCCCGATATTTTCGAAAGCCTTCAAGAACACGTCCTGTGTAAGGTCGCGGGCATCCTCTAAGTTCCCCAGAAGACCAACCAGCGTACCGAAAACTCGCCGGGAGTGCCGGCGCACCAATTCTTCGAATGCGTCGGCGTCTCCACCCTGAACTCGCACGACAAATTCAGCATCGGGATCTTCGCGAGAAGTGGCATCGGAAATCAGACGGGATGAGCCGAGGGAAGGATACAAATCTTTTCGCGTGAAGACGCGGCGTGGCGGGAAATCGGGCACTGAGCCCAGCCCAGCCTGGACAGTATTGAGAAAATTAGTCATTGCTGCCATTGCCACGGCTTCCAAAATCTGCGGTTCGCTGAACCCGTGCTCTCGCAAGGGTGCCAACCCGAACCTTGTCTCCGATCCCACTGGACAGCAGGCCAATTTTCGAATTTCGTCCAACAGAACCACTTCTCTGGGTGAAATCGCGGCACTTCTGTGATCTTCGACGATCTGGTTGGAGTCTTCCAGCGGCACACCCAACGTAGCGAGTATCTGGCTGTGAACCGCTACAAAATAGGTATTCAGGTTCGCGGCCGAAATTAGGAGAACGATGTT
>QIAK01000631.1:1336-2678 GCA_003225515.1 Acidobacteriota bacterium
GAATCCAAACTGCTCTTGGAAAAAGGCATACGGGTGAGAATTCGAGTGCAGCGGCGGACAGGGTTGCAAATACGGACCGCATGTTTCTACCCAATCGACCGGTTCTGTTAGTGCAGAGGGCTCGGTTGAGACCGGGGCTGGAAGTCCCTCATCTAGGTCCGGGCGAAGCGCAGTGGCCAAGGTGCAAAGCATTTGGCCCAAGGCGACTGCGAGGACAGTCTCCAGAATTACGTGGTCGTCGAAACCAGCTGCCTTGACCCCCCCTACATCGTGCTTACAAATCCAAGGTCCTCGCTTGGCAAGCTTATGCGCGAATGCCAGGAGAGCAGGATCTGCTTCGCCGTCTTTGGTATGCGGGCTCGCGTGGAGCGCTCGACAGTAGTCGCTTCCTTGCGCGCTTGCCACCGCGCGGAACAGCGAATCCCTCAGGTGTCGGCTGAGCCTGCACTCTCGAAGCGCAATGGCACGGACCAGAGTTTGCTCCGCTTCGACGGCTCTGGGCAATTCCTTCTGCAGAAGAAACAAATTGGGAATGAATCCGTAGGCCTCGACAAGTCCAGGAAAGGCCACAATCTGCTCATCCGTAGCGACAAAAGTCCGGTGCATAAATGTGATCGTCCCACAACTTCGTGCAGCTCACCACCTGAATCCGTGGGCGCCCCCCGCTCAAGCCATTCGTCAGAGTGGATTCCTAGTGTAGACTAATGCACAACTTGGGGTGAAGCTATGACCTACCTGCGGAACGAGCCGTATGAAGATAAGGACTTCCCGGCGTTTGCTGCTATCCGGGAACAGTTTGGATTTTTGCCGAACTTTTTCCCAGCACAGAGTCTACGACCCGATTTTGTCGACGCCGAGATCAAGCTGATGGGGGCGATCTTGCTGAAGGATGGCGCGCTGGCACGCAGGCAAAAAGAATACATTTTTCTGGTGTGCTCGGCGGCAAACCTGGTGTGTTCAGCGGCCAACCTCAGCACGTATTGTGTGACCGCGCATTGCGAAATCGTCCGCATGCTCGGCCTTGAGGGGCCGGAGCCCGAACAAGTTGCTATTGACCACGCTCACGCAAAGATTGCTGTTGCCGACAAAGCCCTGCTAAACTTCTGTGCCAAATTCAACAAGCAGCCTTCAAAGATCGGCGCCGACGATATCGAGGTGCTACGCACCTACGGATTCGGCGAGCAGCATATACTCGAAGCAATTGTGACGGTCGGGTTTGCTCAGTTCGCAAATACGGTCGCATTCGGTCTTGGAACCGTGCCGGACTTTCACAACCGCAGAATCCAAGAGGAATTGGGGAAGGCTCGGGCCGTTGCGTTGGGCGTTCATGTACCCGCTGTCG
>QIAK01000632.1:0-1958 GCA_003225515.1 Acidobacteriota bacterium
CTGCAACTCTACGTCTACGCGCGGCAGTTGCAGGGCGAGAAGAAGCAGGATGAAGCCATCGTAATCTTCCGCTCGAACGCGAAGAAGTTTCCGGAATTCTGGACGTCGCATCTGGGAATGGCGCGGGTCTATAGCGCGCAGGGAGACTTCGACAATGCGGTGAAGGAACTGAAGTCGTCGATGAACGGCGCACCGGATGCCAACAAAACCACGCTAGAGACCTACGCGAAGAAGTTGCAGGCGAAAGAGGACATTAACAAGTAGGACTTGGACTAACCGTCCCAAAAACGTGGAGCCCCGGGCGCCCTCGTCCGGGGTTGCTGTATCAAGCGGCAACTGGGAGCCGAACCGGCTTCGCGGGAACTTGCGATGTCCATGCTCACGGCCTGACGAGGCATCACCCTCATGATGGAGTGGTTCATTTGAATTTCTGATGGCATCTTCGATGACCGATGGTCATCCCTTCGTCAGGCTCAGGGCAGGCTCTGAGCGTAGCCGTTGTTCATGCGGAGCGAAGGATCTCCCGCTAAGAAACTGCGTGCAAGGGGAAATCCCTCGGCGCGCTCGTAAAAACGCGGGCTCTTCGGGATTACCTCTGGTGAGATTCAGATTTCAAACCAAGCCACTATCCCCATGAAAGCGAGGAATCTGTGACATGATAGAAGCATGAAGAAACAAGCGTCTGATCAACAATTTCATGATCGTCGGTATCAGGAGCGGAAACGGGCTGAAGCGGCGAAGCTGCCGGCAAAGAAGAAAGCCGTGAGCGGAGATGCTCGTCAAGCTGCCACGAGCGCTGAAAAAGAAGTGCCGAAGGAATAACAAATCGGGCGGAGTTGCCGCTTCGCCTTTGCCTGGAAGTCCGAGGCAGCCGTCACCCCAAGAGCTGTGCTGGACGGCCGAACTGTGCTGGATACCAAACCGCGGTGTCTGAGGTCTGACGTCTGAGGTCCGGCGCCTGACGCCTACTCCTGACCCCTCACCCGCCTCATCCCGTGTTATGCAGGCCGGCAGCGATTCCATTGATGGTTGCGCCCAAGGGATATTCCAGTTCCGAGCTCTGCTGTCCGCTCTGCTTGCGGCGCAGGAGTTCCACCTGGATCAGGCTCATGGGGTCGACATAAGGATTTCGCAAGCGGATAGACCGGGCTAACACGCGATTGCGTCCCAACAATTCGCGCTGCCCGGTGACCCGAAGAATCATTCGGCGGGAGCGCAGGAATTCTTCTTCCAGCATGGAGAAAACGCGCTTGCGAAGCTCAGTATTTTTGACCAGGCTGGAATAGTCACGCGCGATCTCGAGATCCGCTTTGGCCATGCCGAGTTCAACATTGCGGAGAAGCTCCGCGAAAACCGGGAAGCCGCGCGCGATCTGTCGTAAAAGCTGCTCATGGCCGGCGCCCCCCTGCGCGAATTGATCGAGCGGGCTCTGCATCCAGCCGAAGACCCACGGAATGGCGCGCAAATCCTCAAGACGCGGGCCCTTGCTTCGGCGCGAAGGACGCGACCCGATGCGCGCTGTATCCAGTTCATTGACCGGAGTTGCCTGTTCGAAATACTCGAGCACGTCGGGATTCTCGGCAATCTCGCGCCGGTAAACGCTGAATGCTTCCTGCGACATTTCTTCAATAGCCTCTTCCCATCGCGCTGGATGCTGAGATTCCTCACCGCGCAGCGTCATCATTTCCAAGCTCGCGGCGATCATCAGTTCCAGATTCCATTCCGCGAGAACCGGATCGGCATATTTCCAGTTGAGAACTTCGCCCTGCTCGGTGATACGAATATGGCCCGAGAAACATCCCGGGGGCTGGGCGAGGATCGCCGCATGCGTGGGCCCGCCGCCGCGACCCACGGTGCCGCCACGTCCATGAAAGAGGCGAAGCTTTACTCCATATTCCTTCGCCGCCTTATGCAAATCACGATGAGCTTTGTAGAGTTCCCAGGTGCTGGTGAGCATG
>QIAK01000632.1:2076-2682 GCA_003225515.1 Acidobacteriota bacterium
CAGAGGCACTGGCATTAAGCCCGGATCGTCGGCAGATCCCGCGACCTTGACGCCGCCAATGTTCGCTAGGCGCACCACGGTGAACACGTCCTCTGCCGTTTCCGCGCCGCTGATGATGTAGTGCCGTATGGACTCCGCCGCATGCGTGCGTTTCAGTTTGGCGATGGCGCGAAAGGTCTCGAGGACTTCCCGGCTCTCAGCGGAGTTTGTGCTGCGATCGGGATTAGGTCCGAGTTCCTCGATCGCGCGCGCATGCACGCGGGCATGCTGCCGGATGTCGAGCGTGTGCAGGTGAAATCCGAAAGTACGAACCTTGCGCAAGAGAGAGTCGACGTAAGTCCGCACCAGCCGCTCCCCGCGATTCGATTGAAGGCTCTCTCGTACCAGAAGAAGATCGTCAATAAACTCTGCCGCATTGCGGTACGCCGTGGGAGCGTCCGCGGTCTCGCGCGTGTGTTGAAGCTTGTGAAACATGTAGGAGAGAAAGCGCCGATAGCTTTCTGTCGTATTGTGCGGACCCCACGCCAGGTGCACGCCGGTGATGGTGCGTTCGTATTGCTTTAATCGCGCCAGCAGCTCTTCTGATACGGGCGTTTGACGGCGAGA
>QIAK01000632.1:2707-3308 GCA_003225515.1 Acidobacteriota bacterium
GATATTCGCGGAGAATCAAAGATCTAGCCATCTGCAGAGCGTCCCGAATGCAATCAGGTTTGACCAGCGGATTTCCGTCGCGGTCTCCACCGATCCAGGAGCCGAAATGCACGAGATTGGGCAGGGCGGCTTCATCGAGTTCAAGCCCATAGACCGCCCGAAAACATTCCGCTACTTCTGCGTAGATTTTCGGAAGGACATCGAAGAGCGAAAGCCGGAAGTATCGCAGGCCAATGCGGATTTCGTCGTCCACCGTCGGCTTCGCGAGACGTACTTCGTCCGTTTGCCAAAGCGATGTGACCTCGGCGCGGATGTTGCTTTCGCAATCTTCCGCTTCCTCTGTGGTTAAAGGAAGTTGGTCGAGGCGTTCCAATTGATGCGCGATTCGGCGCCTCTTCAGCAAAACCGTTTGGCGGGCGACCTCCGTAGGATGCGCCGTGAAGACAGGCGTGATCGCGATCTGCTGCAGCGCCGCTAACGCAGCGTCCCCCGAAATTCCAGCTTCTTTCATGCGGAGAAGAGTTCCATGGAATGAGCCTGGAAGCGGCTCATGTTCGCGATCCAATTTGCCGGCGCGGCGGCGGCGCCTGCGGTGGTTGGT
>QIAK01000378.1 GCA_003225515.1 Acidobacteriota bacterium
GAACACCATCGCATTGGTGAGAAGCTCGTCCAGTTTCTCGCCCGAAACCCAGTCCAGTATGCGGATGCGTTCGCCGGCATGCGTTCGCAATTCCCGACTGTACTCATCGCAGTAGCTCGAGCCCCCAGCCATCACCAATTTCACATCCGTTTCGATGTGTTCGAACGCCTCTACCAGAAGATGGCAGCCTTTTTCAGGCGAGAACCGTCCCAGAAACAGGATATATTTCCCCGGCTCAAGCCCCCATTCCAGAATTGCGCGCGGCTCGCTTCTGTGGCGAAGTATTCCGCCGTTCGGCACGTAGAACGCGCTCTTGCCGTAGGTTTCGCGGTAATGCTTTTGCAGAGTCTGCGACACCACCATGGTAGCGTTGGGAAGTTTCATCGACGCCCGCTCTCCAACCCGCAGTACTGCCGATGCGAGCCGTCCCCATTTTTTCCGCTGCCAGTCCAAACCCTGGACGGTCACAGCCGTTTTTCTCCTTAACAATCGCGGCAAGAATGAGAACAGCGCCGGCCCCAGTGCGTGGTAGTGAATCACGTCATAGCGCTGCGTGAGCGCGTGCGCAGTGCTGAGCAAAGTATGAATGACCGTTTCCAGGTGCTTCGAACGGATCGTGGGAAGACGCACCAGCCGGATGCCATTGTGTTTTGCCAAGTCGGGAGTGAAGTAGTTGCGGCAATAGATCGTGACTTCGTGGCCCATCTGCACCAATCTCTGTCCGACCTCCTCGTAATAGGTCTCAATTCCGCTATATTTCGAGATCACTCCCCGGCCGCCGATAAAGGCTACCCGCAGGCGACGCTTCTGAACCACTGCAAGCGTCTCGTGCCTTGCCGCTGAGTCAGAACTCGCCCTCGGTGCCTTCCTGTGCACCAAGCGCTCATACAAACTCACAAGCTTCTGGTAGTGCTGCTCGGGAGCGTGGCGCTCGCGCAGGGTTTCCCATCCCGCGCGCCCCATCTTGTCCGCGATCTCCGGGTTGGATCCGAGAAGCTGGATGACGCTCGTGAGTTGATTCACATCTCCCGTCCGATAGAGAAGCCCGGTTTCGCCTTCGTGCACCAACTCTCGCCTCGATCCCATGTCGGAGGCAATCACAGCGCGCCCTTCCGCATAGGATTCCAGAATCGTCTTTCCCAAAGTCTCATACGCGTGAGAAGGCAAAATGGTGAAGCGGGACTCGGCAATGAGGTCGTCCCGTTCCGCACCTGCAACATGACCCACGAAATTTACGTTGGCCAATCCCAGCGAAGACGCCAGCTCCCGCAACTCTGTGCGTTGCGGCCCATCGCCCGCAACGATCAACTTCATGTGAGGAACCTTCTGCATTGATCGCAGCAAGTCGTCAATCCCCTTCTCCGGCGACAGCCTGCCAAAGTACAGTAACGGCCCATCGTTTTTCGGCGCTCGAAAGGTGTGGGGCGTTTGGAAGTGCGGCAGCACTTCAAATTTGTCACCATTCCATCCATGCTCCACGAACTTGTCGCGTACAAACTGGCTGGGCGCGAGAAAAAGATCCACGCACTTGCGATAGGTGCCGAGCCAGCGGTGAACGTAGGCCTCGGTTGCGAGAGCCACCCGGGCACTTACTCCGGGATAGCATTTCGCGGCGACCACATGCCGAAAAGCGCCGCCCTTGCACGCTTCGCACGCCTCCCCTTGCGAAACCAGGTTGTAGGTGGGACACAGCAGCTTGAAATCATTCAGGTGGTAGAGCACCGGAATATTCTGCGCTTTCAGTTCCCAAAGAATTGAAGGTGACAAGTGGTGATAGATATTCCTCACATGCGCAACATCCGGACGAAACGCGGCGATCATTGCTCGCAATCTGCGCCGGGCGTCGATGGAGTAGATCGCATGGCCAGCCCAGCGAACCTTCTGCCAGAACCCAGCTTTCGCTTTGAAGTCTATGTGCGGTAAATAATGCCGATCATAGGGAGTCTCCTCACCGCGCGGGTCCGCCATCGAAAACAACGCCACCTCATGGCCGTGCGCACGCATCAGTTCCATCAGTTCGAAGAGGTAGACCTCGGTTCCGCTGAAGGGATAGTTGTATTTGTTGCAAAACAAAATTCTCATCAGGAACGCTCACTATCTGCGGGCCGATCCGCTGCACAAACAAGTCGCCGAAGGATTTCAGGTTGCGGCTGCGGTTGAAGTTGTGACGTATTTGGACTCGGGCTGCGTGCCTCACCCAATCCAATTGGTGAACTGCTGAAAAAGCGCCGCGCTGAAGGTCAGGGCAATCCGGCCGCAGCCGTGAACGAATGAATAAGAGGCGAGCCACAAAATCGTCCATCACGAGTTCCGGAATGCCTGTGATTGCGGGCGCCAGCACGATTGATCCACGTGCCATCGCCTCCATCAGAACCAGCGGAATACCCTCACTCCGGCTGGTCAGCACGACCACATCGGCACGGTCGTACAACGCCGTGACTGACTCTCGCGCCACATGTCCGAGCAACGCAACTCGTTCTTCGAGGCCACAACTTCGAATCAGTGCTTCTAAATTTCGGCGCTCCGGCCCAGCCCCCACGATCGAGCACCTGAAGTCCACTCCCTGGTCTTTTAATCGAGCGCAGGCGCGAATCAAGAAAGAATGATCCTTCACCGCATGCAGTCGTCCCACCGCCAGCAGCGTAAGCGGATGGGTGCCGGCCTTCGGTCTCGAACGCACGAGAGCGCATTCTGGGGATTCCGCCCCAAGGCGCGCGACCACCACTTTGCTGGCATCCAGGGTGGGATAGCGCCGCAGTATGTAAAGCCGGTTGTACTCCGATATCGTCAGGCAGAACGCGCAATGCATCAGCTTCGCATCGAGATAACTCCCGTGCAGAAGCAAGTCTGAACCGTGCAGCGTCAGACTGAATCCCACGCCCAGCAGCTGTGCCGCAACCATAGCAATCCACGAGCCAAAATATCCGTGATGAACGTGGATATGATCGTTCCCCTGATCTTGCAGAAGTACTGCATAGCACGCTCCCAGCCAAGTGTGCACCAGCGCCTTCATTCGCGTGATTGGTCCTTCATTGCCGCAAAACAGTACTCGGGCCAGCAGAGGGGAGATGCTTTTGAATTTCCAGACGCAGAGCGCAAGGGCCTGCAGCAGAACAACTGCCGATACCGACTGCAATATGATTTCGGCCTGGCACGCGTGCGGTGAGGCTGGTGACGATCCGGCCTTTCGCACGGTTCCCGGAACTACGCGGATGCCGCGTCTCCGCAGCTCTTCAATCTCTTCGACCACATACGGTTCGACAGGCGAGGGAAACTGATTTGCAAGGTACGCAACCGTCAGCACGAGGGCGACTCCGCCCGGCGCTGCTGCGCAGCCAGCATGCCCGCCATGGTGAACAACAATCCATTCACGAACTGATAGCTCATGACCACCATCGCGGCGTTTGCCCAATAAATCGCCAGCAAAATCGGCCACAGACGATGAAAATGCGTGTCCAGGAAACCGTTTGTCTCCGCTTCCGGAATCGTGCCTCGACCCAAGCGCCACATCTCCCACATCAGCCACAAATACAGCGTCAGCCCAATAATTCCATGCTCGACGAGCAATTCGAGATACGTGTTGTGCGGATACAGAAGTTTTTCGTTGTAGCCAATGACATGCCGCGGCAACTCGGCGGGCATTTCGTGAAAGCCCCATCCCGTTAATGGACGCTCCAGAAACATCTGCCATCCACCGGCATAGACTGCCGCGCGATAGTCTACGGGTCCGCGCTCGTTAAGACGGTCGGTGACAGCGCATCCCAATTCCCCTGAGCTCAAAACGACTGCAAGGCTTACCCCTGCGACCAGCACCAGCCCCATACACACACGGCGTAGCGCTCGACTCTCCGAAAGAACGATTAACGCCAAGACGGTTCCGGCAAACGACAACCAGATCGGCCGCGTCATGGTGGCGAGAATCGCGATTGGAACCGAGGCCAATAAAAGAAGGATTTTTGCTCCTCGCGCGCTTCCGCGCCGGTAGGCATGTAGAGCCAGCACTCCCAGGACATTCAAAGAAACGCCATTCGCAACGGCTTGCAGAAGGGGCCCACGTGCCCTTTCGGCGTGAAAGCCCAGGCTTTCATCGAGAATGAAACGAGGAAAGATCAGTGCATGCGCGCCCGCTAGAAATGCAATCGCCGTAAAACTGAGATAGGCCAATACCGCCAATGCAAATATCTCGAAATGCCGGAAACGCTTCTCGTCGGTGAATACAAGGGCTGCGAGGTGAAAAAGCACAAACGGAATCACCAGCTTCGATGCCAGCAGGCTCCAAGTCTCGTTATCGAATGGCTGCCCGATCACACTGCCGAGCGCCAGGAGAGTCAGCCCGAGCATAGGCCAAGTCACTCGTTCGACGACGAGCAGGCGCTGCCGCATGACGATTGCCCGACCAATAACTCCCACTACAAGCAATGCGAACGCAACTCTGTCAACTTCGTAGAACGCCACATCGGGGTGCCGTAACAACATGGCAGTCAATGCTGTCAGGAATAGAAGGGAGGGTGCGGCAATCAGCGCTTGCAGCGGACGCAGAACGACGCGACTTGCCCCCGCAAGGAGGTGGTCGCCGACCTGCAATCGCGCCGCTCGAAGCGAGATTGACTGCATCAGTCCCCACTTCCTCGAACCACCGCAAGAACGGTTTTCAGCAGGATTCGCACGTCCGAGCCGAGACTCCACGTTCGGATATATTCGCGATCCAACTCCATCACACGCTGGAATGACGGGTCACGGCGCGCTGTCACTTGCCACAAGCCGGTGATCCCCGGAGTTACGTCCAGTCGCGCCAAATGTTCGATCTCATAACCGGCCACATCATCGAGAGGGTGGGGCCGCGGACCTACTAAGCTCATATCCCCTTTGAAAACATTCCAGAGTTGCGGCAGTTCATCCAGGCTATAGCGGCGCAGGAATCGTCCGAGGCGCGTGATGCGGGAATCACCCGCGATCTTGAAACAGGGACCGGCTCGCTGGTTATCGCATCGCAAACGCTCTTTCAACGCATCTGCATCGGTCACCATGGTGCGGAACTTGTAGCAGCGGAATAGTCGCCCCTTGCGGCCTGCCCGCGGTGCGCAATAGAGAACTGGTCCCGCCGAATCGAGCTTGATCAATGCGGCAATCACGGCTAGCAGCGATAACAGCGCGGTTAATGCCAGCCCAGCTCCTATCACATCCACAGCCCGCTTCAATTTCAGCCCGGCCGCAGGTAAACGCTCAGCATGCAGACAAATCACAAGCGAGTCGCCAACTCGCTCGACTTGCGAACCTAACGGGCTGCATCCGAACAACTCTGGAACAATCTCCAGGTCTAGGCGCAAGCGCCGTGATTCGCGGAGTACGAGCTGGGTCAAACCTCGGTCATGCGGCGCCGCGAGAATGATCTCGTCCACAAATCCCGTACGGGCCAGCCGGGCCAGATCGCTTACGCGGCCGATCACGCCATTGCCCAGGGGCCTTTGATTGTCGAGGAACCCGCGGACAGTTCGGCCATCTTCGGGATGTCCTTCGACATAGGAGGCCACGCGGCGGCCCACGCCTCCTGCGCCAATAATCAGCACATTGCGCAGATGCTCGCGCTGTTGCGGACGTCGCTCCTGCCTGACTCTCTGCCAACGCCAGATCAGCAGCGCACTAAAATGCAGGAGGCCGGCTCCGCAGAACAATCCGCTTATCGACCAGGATGCTCCTTGCAAGCCGTAAGTGAAGCAGAGGACCGCTGTCGCCCATAGAACCGACTTGCCGAGCAGACGCGCCTGCCTTCCTAGATCACCGCTTTCCGAATGCAATCCCTCTGTGTAGCCCATCAGAGTGATCAATGCCGCGTGAAGAAAAGCGATACCCAAAAGAGAGACCGGCGCTCCGGCCCAGTACTCGAACAACCGCACATGCGGGAACCACCTCCGCAGCAGCACCAGCAGAGCTCCAATTAAGAGCCAGTTCAGCGCCACCAGTGCGAAATCTGCCGCCGTAGATCGCACCCATTTCCATGCCAATCGCCCCTGAAGCGGCGCCGGCATCAGTAATGTCAGGGCATTCTCCGGCATGCGTGCCGCGGATTCAATCGCGATCTCCGACAGTTTTCTTGAGACGGTCTTGACCGATTGGAACGGCTTTTTCCGAACGCCAGCAAGCACAGGCGTCTCGCCTGGAATCAGCCGGGCCCAGTCGACCACCGGCGGTTTCTGTTGACCTGGATGGAGAAGAGGAGATGACACTTTCTGACCTACAGTCTGCGGTAAATACCTTCCGGAATTGGAAAAACCCGGTCAGTGAGAACGGTGCCTAGAATACGGGCCTGCGCTGCGTAGAACGTTTCTTTGATCTTGCGTGCTGTCACGCGTCTGGTGTGCCCGGCCGACAGGACCAGAATGATTCCATCTGCGACCTGCGCCATTGCCATTGCCTGGTTCGATTCTGCGGCAGCCGGCCCTGCCACAATCGAGTACTCAAATTCCTGCCGAATCTCGGCTAGATAGGAATGCAAATGTGACGTGCTGCCCCGAACTCCATCCCCCGGATCGGCCGGTGCCAGCCACAGATTCTCCCCTACCCAAGTCACGGCCGGTCGCAGCGTACCTAAACCTGTTGGGGCGCGGTCGCTCGCCGTTGCCTGAAATTCTCCACTCAAGAAAAGCTGTGGATAGTCTCCCAAGATCGCGATTTTGCTGGTCGTCTCCTTCGCCAATTCCTCTCCAACTCTCCGGCAGAGACTCTTGACATCTGTATCCTTATCGATCGCGCTGAACACAACCTGCCGTACAGGAGTCTGCGCACTCGAAAAGAAGACTTGTTGCACGAGTCCACGAATCTGCTCGCGGGCGAAGCTTTCGAGATTCCATCCTGCTGCCGGCAGAACACTCGATTCCTGCGGGCGCGCATTTTCCTGCGCGCTCGCCCTGGCAAACAGTACCTCCGCGCCCATAATTCCTTCTCTCATGCGGATAACCTTTCTCGTCCCTTGCGGGGCAGCGATGCCAAAACCGGAGAATTCAAGTACGCGAGAACGTCCTCCGGTGTGCGGAATAATGGATCGACATAGTCGGCGGCAAATGCCGCGCCCGATCCTGCGGCTGCAGCAGCGAACAATCCAAGCACCAGTACTGCTCCGGCCGACCACACCGGAAGCGCCGGAGTCACGGGATGCTCGGCGATCGCGACATTGACGATGCCACGTTCATCCAACGCATCATCCATCCGCGCCTCTTCCTGTTTCTTCACGTACAGCAGATAGTTCTCCTGCGCGGCTTTCTCCATACTCACCAAGTCATCTTGCGTGAGAGCTGCTGATCCCAGACGCCGCGCCATTTGGCGATAGGCGGCCTCTTGCTGCAAGGTGGCCGACTGACGCGCTTGCAGCGCGTTCAGTTGCACTTCTGCGTGTTGCAGCTCCGCCTTCGCCCATTCGTAATGCGCATTCTTGTCGGTGGTCTCATCGCGCAGCGGTCAATCTGCTGCTCGACCTCCTGCACCAGCCGGTGGCTGGGCTCAAATTTGGTAAGCAGTTGGGTCCGCTTCAATTGCAGATCTAACAAACTCGCCTTCAAGGACTTCAGCAGTTCCGGATTGTCGGCAATACGAACCTGGGTGGTGGTTCGTTCCGGCAACTTCGCCATTTGGGCTTCAAGGTCCATGACGCGCTGTTGCGTCTCAGCCAGATCGATTCGCGTCTGCCGGTAATTTCCATCCACTTCACTTAGCTTCTGCAGTGCAAGATCGCGCTGCTGCGTCGCGGCGACAACCCCGTGTCGAGCGGTGAAATGAAGCAATTTTCGTTTCGTGTCTTCCAGTTGTCGCCGCGATGCTGCGGTCTGTTGCTCGAAGAAACCCGCCTCGCCGGCAGGACGGTGCACTTCTTTATGCTTCTGCAAATATGCATTCGCCAACGATTGCAGCACCTTCGCCGCCATCCGTGGATCATCCGCCGCATAACTGATCGCGATCAGGTTGGTTTTCTTCATCGGCTCTACGCGCAGCTTTTTGGCGAGTTGCCTCGCCGATCGTTCCAGCCGCTCTGCGTTTCTCTCGCTCGGCCGCAGAAAATGAAACCAGTCGCCGCCTCCCAGTTCTGTTTCCTGGGCTACGCGCCGCAACACTTCATCGTCGCGCAGTAACTCCACTTCAGAATTCAACTCCTCTTCGGTGATCCCCATACGCGTCAGATCGAGAGGAGCATTTTCCCCGGCGCTCGCCGGAGCATCCGCACGCCCTCTCCGCACCAGCACTTTCATGTTGGCCTGGTACGTAGCCCCCAAGAAGGGATATAGCGCCGCTGCCACGAGTACCAGTCCAGCAACGCAGATGAAGACCCGTCGCTGCCGGAATAGCACCATTGCCAACTCCCGGATGGTTGGCGTCTCGGTTAGCTCTTTCCCTCGAATTGGATTTTCATTTGCCATGTGCGTGACTCGACACTTCTCAAAATTGAGCGGGACTGAGGTACATGCTTAACGATGGCTTGGTAAGGAATCTGGCGATTTTCGAAATCGCATTCTGCGGGACGAATATCATGTCACCCGGGCGAAGATGAGCATCTTCTTTCAGCCCACTTTCCTTCAGCATCTTTTTCAAATTCAGCAGCCGTGTTTCCACGAGATCGTCATTCACCAACCGAAACAGGACCACCTGCGAGTGCTTTGCCTGCTGCGTCAGCCCACCCGCGATCTGTACCGCCTCCGCCACGGTCGTGTCTGAGCGCAACTCGTACTTTCCTGGCTTTCCGACTTCGCCGCCTACGATGAAGTAAGGCCGCTCAAATTCCTTGAGAGCCACTGCCACTTCCGGCTCGTGCAGGTATCCCCGGTACGCCTGTTGCACTGCATTACCGAACTGTTCGAGATTCAATCCCTGGGCATCAACCATGCCGGCATCTTTCAAGGTCACGTAGCCATCCGGCTGGATGGTGAGAGTCTGATTAAATTCGGGCGCAATTGTGAAACTGATCTCCACCACATCGCTGGGCCGTAACCGATAAAGCGGATGGCGCTCCCCTCCGAGTATGGGGTTTCCCAGGCCATCCGCCTTTCCGGGTTTTGCAGCCGTTGTACGACTTCTTCCTGCCCCTGCGCCGGTTAAGCCGGGGCCGGAACTTTCCCTACTTTCGCCCAGTTCTGTTTTCTGATCCTGGGCGAACGCGAACGAACAGCACCCTAAAGCCAACAAAGCAGTTGCTATGAATCGGACGCAGATGAATTGGCTTTTCACTGTTCGAATACTTGACTAGTGCGCACGTTAAGCTCACTGCAGGATTCGAGCAAGACATGGGAAGTACCGTCTACGAGAGTGGCATGCCTTCCCTTTCCGGGAAAGCTGCCGTCGCACGAAAGGACATATCGGGTCAACTGTTTGCGGGATTTTGATCCGCCAAGAGCGGGAATGGCAGGTCTCCATTTGGAGTACCTACGAAAGTGGACTTGCATTTTCGTGATGTCACACGAATTGCGGAATCAGGCGGTTCGCGATTTTCGAACGAGAGCCGGTTTCGCATATCGAAAATGCGAGTATTGATGTGGGTTTCCGCTTAAACGGGTAAATTTGCGGCACGTCCGGAATGCAAGCTTTCCCACAGCCGATTGCGATGTCTACTAATTTCCTGCGATGCGAAAACGCTGATTCCCGTTTTGAAAACTGTACTCAGATTTTGTGACCAGTTTCCTTGTGAACCGCACTTTCGGTCCCTACAATCGGCACAACGTTTCTCTTTAAGTCTTGGGAGACTTGCTTCATGTGCTCGACTGCCGCCACTTCCAACGCGATAGGTGTCCTCATTGCGGACTCCAATCGTATGCAGGCCCAATTGCTAATGACGGCGCTACGGCGCCGCCCCGAGTTCCACATCACAACGTGCCCGATGGACACTTTCTCGATCCTCCAGGCCATTGCCCAGAGACCTCCAGGAATTGCTGTTCTCTCGTTGAACCCGCCGGCGGGCGTCGCCGAAACGGTGGTGACCCTGCGGCGCTTTCATCTTTCGCATCCTGAGATCCCGAAACTTCTGCTGGTCGACAGTTGCGATCGCGAACTCGTGGTCAGCGCGTTCCGCTCGGGCGCGCGCGGCATTTTCCCCCTCACCGACGCCAACCTGCGCCTGCTATTCAAGTGTCTTCTGCGAGTAGCCGCGGGGCAAATCTGGGCCAATACCGAACAACTTAACTATCTGATGGACCTGATCTCTGAAGTACCCTCGTTGCGCGTCGTCAATTCGAGCGGATCGAGCCTGCTCACTCCTCGCGAGGAGCAGGTTGTCGCGCTCGTCGCCGAGGGTCTAGGCAACCGCGAGATTGCCCGTGAACTCAACCTTAGCGAGCACACCGTCAAAAAATATATCTACCGCGTGTTTGAGAAACTGGGCATCTCGACCCGCGTCGAACTGGTCCTCTACGCCGTCAACAATGGAGATCCCCGGCAAGCCGAGTGGCTGGCGGCCCCAGGCCGAAATGTGCCCGAGGCCTGAGACCTGGCTCGCCCTCCGTGAAGATGTTAGTTACGGCCTGTAGCGGAGAATTCCGCCGCATTGACTTGCCCAGTCCTCCGGCCTACCATGCCTGACCAGCAGGGGTATGCTCCCACGTGATCGGTCAACACTTAGCGCAGTATCGCATCATGGCCAGGCTTGGCGCCGGTGGTATGGGAGTGGTCTATCTGGCGCAAGATTCCCGGCTGGAACGGCAGGTTGCACTCAAGGTGCTGCCAACGGAATTCGCCCGGGACGAGGAGCGCGTAGCGCGCTTTGAACGCGAGGCGCGTGCGGTGGCCGCCCTGAATCATCCTGGAATTGCAGTGCTGTACGAAATCGGCGAAGCCGACGGCACACATTATCTAGCCATGGAATTCGTGGAAGGCAGGCCTCTGCAGGAGCATGTCGCCCAAGGCCCTCTCTCCAGAGAATCTCTGATCGATTACACCATCCAGATTGCGGACGCGCTCGAGCACGCTCATTGCAGGGGCATTCTGCATCGCGACATCAAAGCCGCAAACATTCTGGTCAGGCCCGATGGACGCGTAAAGCTGCTCGACTTTGGACTGGCTAAGCTTCTCGCAGGCGACGATAAGACGCGCTCCCTGGTAACCGCTCCGGGAACATGGATGGGAACTCTCCAGTACTGCGCGCCGGAAACACTGCGCGGCCAGGAAGCGGATCGTCGCAGTGACCTATACAGCATGGGCGTTGTGCTTTACCAAATGGCCTGCGGACGGTTGCCATTCGAAGGTCTCGACGGGCATGCCCTCGTCAGCGCGATTCTAAGCGGGCAATCACGACCCATCCGACGCGCCAATCCCCTGATCGACGAGGCTCTGGAGCGCTTCATTGCCCGCGCCCTATCGGTTGATCCTGAGAAGCGGCCGCAGAGCGCCGCGGAATTTTCCAAGGCTCTCCCCCAGGACGTCGCCGGCGGCGGTGGTGCTGGTGGGGTCTCGGTGCCAGCCGTGCACACCGTCCCGGTGCTCGCCATCCTCGACTTCCAGAACATTAGCGACGATCGCGGTGTGGACTGGCTCGGGACTGGCCTGGCGGAGACCCTTACTGCGGACCTGAAGCGCCTCAAATTAGTGAAAGTGATCAGCCGCGAGCGCGTCCTGGAAGCGGCGCGACGATGCGGTCTCCCGGACTCAGGCCATTCTCAGCTGATCGAAATGGGCAAGGAACTTGGCACCCACTGGTTGGTTCTGGGGAGCTATCAACGCGCGGGGCAGCGGCTCCGCATCTTGCCGCGCGTGGTGGAAGTCGCGACTGGCGAGGCGACTGCCACGGCAAAGATCGACGGCAGTTGGGAGGAGGTATTCACGTTGCAGGATCGCGTTGTCGCCGACATTTTGGCGGAGTTCGAGATGAAGATCGACAGCAGCGCCATGGAGCGGATTATTCCTCCGGAAACGCTACAACTGGAAGCCTACGAACAATACGCGCAAGGCCGCCAG
>QIAK01000379.1 GCA_003225515.1 Acidobacteriota bacterium
CATTGATGGCGAAATTATCGTCAATGAAGAATACCGCCATCTGCCCTTTTTCCTTGCGGGCTCGCGCCTTCAAGAGAAGCAACTCGTTCACCACGCTCTCATTCGTTCGAAAACGGATGGAGTCGCCGAAGAAGCCAGTCACGGTGCAGAACTCGCACCCATACGGACATCCTCTCCCCGATTCCACTGGAATAATGCGAAACGTCCCCCAGCCCTCTCCCACCTTCTGCAGCATCGACGTGAAGACCGGTGGTACCAGATTGAACTGCTCTAGATCGATCGACTCCCACGGAATCACTGGATATTCTTTCAGCGAGGGCTTGCGCTCTTTGCCGGCTTCATCCACCGGAATGTAGATTTCTTTGAGTTCGCCCCGCGCTGCGTCGTTGACCATCTGCGGCCAAGTCTCATCAGCCTCGCCCAGCGCAACGGCGTCCGCGTGACGTGGTCCCCCATCTCGGCCCAGGGCCTCGTCGGCAAGTTCGGTCACGTGCGGGCCGCCCATTACCACCTTCACCCCGGTGGCCCGAATTGCATCGGCAATGCGGTATGCCTTCGCGATCATGCGCGTCATGGCGCCGATGCCGACCAGATCGATTTTCTCATCGCGCACATATTGCGCAATCTGAACCTCGTCCATGGGCTTGGCGTTCCCATCGATCAGCAGCACCTCGTGTTCAGGCGGAGTCAATGACTGCAGCAGGAACATCCAGAGGTGTGGCATGAAATTACGAGTGACGCCGTTGTCGGGGTTATAAAGCAGAATTCTCATGACGGCTCCTTTTTTCGAAGAGCGAACGCTCTGCAACGTACGTAAAAGCGTGCTTCACCGCACGGACGCGTCACGAGCGATGCCAAGAAGTGGCAAATCTTACTCAGGTTTCCTGACGAACTTGGATTGGAATTTCGAACCCGAAGGAATTGTACACCCCAGAGCCAGCAGCACGAAAACTCAGGGCATCTTCCGCAGTCGAGGGGGTCATCCTGAGTGTAGCCGTTCTTCAGGCGGAGCGAAGATCGCAGTCTTAGACCCTGTTCTAGTGCTTCAACAGTCCCTCCATCTGCACGATATCACTATCCCCTTCACCGACCGCCGCGAATATCCATTTCCCGTCTGACGACCAGGAAACTCGTCGCGCGATAAACGTCCGTTTCCGGCCAAAGTCCGTGATCCGCCTGAGCTTTCCGTCGCTGGTCGACGCCACCCACAAATTAGTTCCCTGTCCGTCATCTAAAGGTATAGCGAGCCATTTGCCGTCTGTTGAAATCACTGGTTGCAGGCCTTGCCATATCGGTACGCGTTTCCCGGAAATTCTCGTCAGCAGTTTCGAGGGTCCGTCCTCTGGCCGCGCCACGCGCAACTCGTAGTCCAGCAAGCCATTCAAATTTTCCAGAGGGACCACGTAATACAAAGCGGAATCATCCGGCGCCAAAGCCGGTCCTCGCGCATTGTCGGAGAGATACGCCATCTCGCGATTGTCGAGACTGAGCGTGGGAGTCTGTACTTGTCCGGTCTGATGCGTGATTTGCAGTGCCTTCCGCACATTTTCTGCAGGAGTCGCGTCCACCGGGAACTTCCAGATGTCGAACTGCATGCGCCGGCGGCTGACCACGATCCGCCCATCCTGATCGACATCTGGATTTTCATCCCCGGAGTCCCCAAAGGTCAGTTGCTGCAGATCTTTCCCCTCCGGTGAGATTGTCCAAAGATGCATTGTCGGCAAATAAAGAACCGTGCTTCCGCGCGCAGAACTGTAAACCAGTCGGGAGCCGTCTGCCAGCCACGCAAACCCGCTCATAGATATATTATCGGCAGTAACCTGACGTACCGGGCCGCCCGCGGAGGGCACGATGTAAATATCGTCCGCCCAGTTGTCACTGCTGTGCACGTAGGCGATCTTGCTATCGTCCGGCGACCAGCGCGGCTGTCGAAAGCTGAAGCTGACCGCCGTCTTCATGATCACTCTCGCGTCCGATGCATCCCTGTTGCTGACTACCAGCTCCATCTGCTTGTCGTTAAGCCGAAAAAATGTCAGCCGCTTGCCGTCATGACTTACTCCCGATCCACTCATGCTGGAGGCCAGACGCCGCGGCGATCCCCCCAGCGCCGGCAACTCCCAGAGCGTTCCTTGCGCATTTCCCTCCGGTGGAGGTGTGAAGTACAGAATCGATGCCGAATCCTGTGACCACCGTGGCTCCAAATGATCTTCTCCATCATGTGTGATCTGCAGCGGCGGACCGCCCGCGAGTAAGCGAATCCAGATCTGCCGCGATCCCGTCGAGTCGCTGACGAACGCCACCGATTTCCCATCGGGCGAGAACGCCGGGCTCTCTTCCAGTCCCGCGAAATCGGTGAGACGCAGGAAGGTTACGTCGCGATGATCGGCTTGCGGCCTTCTCCCGTACCACCATCCTCCCAAAGCCGCGGCAATGATTACGAGACACGCCATGCCGAGAACAACTGCGGGCATTCCGTTCTTCTTTCCATTGCCAATGGACGCCCGCATCGCCGCGCTGGCCTCCGAGTCGGGGGAAGCCGTTTCCAGGTGAAACGCCAAATCCCGCGCCGACTGAAAGCGCTCTTCGGTAGCCTTCTCGAGGCAATGGCGCACAATGCGATCCAGGGCTACGGGAACATTTCGCCCTGAGGAGAGCAGGTCAGGAGGATCGGCGTTGAGAATGGCGCTGGCCCGATCCGCCGCACTTCGTCCGGCGAAAGCCCGTTGGCCGGAAAGCATTTCGTACAGAACAATTCCAAAGCTGAAAATATCGGAACGTGCGTCCGCCTTCTCTCCACGCACCTGTTCGGGAGACATATATCCGGCGGTCCCCAGCACCACTCCTTCACTGGTCTGTCCCAGCAGATCAAGATGTGTGGCGGTAGCTTCTCCCGCCTCGGGCGTTAGCAATTTCGCCAGTCCGAAATCCAGAATCTTGGCACGGCCATCGCGGCAGATAAAAATATTATCCGGCTTCAGATCGCGATGAAGAATTCCCTTGTCGTGCGCGGCCGACAAGCCATGAGCCACCTGAACGGCACACTCCACCGCTTTGCGCGACGGCATAGCCCCGCTGTTTAAGCGCTCCCGAAGGCTAACGCCTTCCAACAGCTCCGTGACCAGATACGGTGCTCCATCCGTGGTGCCGATGTCGTAAACGGCGAGAATGTTGGGATGATTAAGTGCGCCCGCGGCTCGCGCCTCCTGTTCGAAGCGTCGCAGGCGATCCGGATCCTTGCAGAAATCGGCTGGCAGGATTTTGATGGCAACGTCGCGCCCCAGCCGGGGGTCTCGCGCTCGATACACTTCCCCCATGCCGCCCGCGCCCAGCGACGCGACAATCTCGTAGGGCCCGAGTTTCGTACCTGCAGCAAGGGACATGTCTGGGCGGGATTATACTTGCATTTCCAGCAGCCAGAGGCAGCTGCTACGCAGGAATTTCGGATGGGTTTTCGTTGCTTTCCCGGCGCATGCGTGCGATCACCAGCCGAATTTCGTCGTAGGTAATTTCCGGAGGCAAGGTTTCCTTCAGCGGCTTGAGGCGCTCCAGCCGGTCCAGCCCCAACCGTCTACAAGCCGCTTCGATCACCGCGATCTTGTTTCGATCCATCCACTCCGGACGAAATTCCACTTCACCTTTCTCAACCAGCCCCGCAACGGCATTGACCACGGTCGAAAGCTGCCGTCCTCGAATGCGTGCGATATCCTCCAGGCTCTTGCCCTCGGTAAGAAGTTGCAGAGTCTCCAGCGCCGGGGCGGTCTTCTTTTCGGTCAATCCAGCAGCGCGGGCGCCGTCGCGATATTCCCGCAACGCGGAAAGAATTTCTTTCCCGTAGAGATCGGCTTTGCGCTCACCAATTCCTGTGATGTTGAGCAGTTGCGCCAACGTCTTCGGCTGCAAGCGGCAAATCTCATCCAGCGAACTGTCATGCAGGACCACGAATGCAGGCGTACCTTGCTCTTTGGCAGTCCGCCGTCTCCATTCGCGCAGGTACTCGCGTAGTTCACGATTAGCTTCCGGCACGGTGACCTGTCCTGCCTCGCTCTTGCTGGAGATGCGGCTCAACGATTTGCGTATCGCGGCAGGAGCCATCGCTTCCTTCAGCCATTCCGGCGTAGCTCCGCAAACATCACAGCTTCCGCACGACTCCCACTTTGGAGTCTCTCCAAAATGCGTGCAAATCTGGCGATGACGGCAGTTTCCCGATTCCGCGAACGCCCGAATCACGTGATACCTCTGCCAGGCGCGGTCGCGCTCGGCCCCATCCAGAATCTGATTGGCAAAATATCCGAGCAGTCCCGCATCCTGCTTGCGCCAAAGCAGAATGCAGTCGGCGGGCTTGCCATCCCGGCCTGCGCGCCCCGCCTCCTGATAAAACTGCTCCACCGATTTAGGCAGCGCGAGGTGGATCACGCTGCGCACCGTCGCTTTGTTGATGCCCAGCCCAAAAGCGATCGTGCCCACCAGCACTCGGACCTCGTCCGACATCCAGCGCTCCTGATTGCGGCGGCGGGCGTCGCTATCCATTTTTGCGTGATAGCCCACCGCCGCGATGCCCTGGTCTTCGAGAAAATCCACCGTCTCTTCCACTTTATTAATCGTGGGAGAGTAGACGATCACATTGCCCTCGTCATAGTGGCGCAACGCGGTCACCAGCAGCGCAGTATGCTCGACACTGTCGCACTCCCGCACCAGATAACGAAGATTGGGGCGATGGAAACTTGCAATGTACTTGTCGGGATTACGCAAGCCGAGTTGCTCCAGAATGTCGTGCCGCACGTGCCGTGTGGCGCTTGCGGTAAAAGCTGCAATCGGACGATCGGGAAACTTACCGCGCAAGCTGCTCAGTTGCCGGTACTCGGGGCGAAACTCGTGTCCCCATTCGGAAATGCAGTGGGCCTCATCGATGGCGAAAAATGAAATCGGCACCTGCTGCAGCCATTTCACTGTGTCCGCGCGTTGCAGCCGCTCGGGCGAAAGATAGAGCAAGCGGAAAGCGCCGCCCTGAGCCTGGCGAATGATCTGATTCTGTTCGTTATTGCCGATGGAACTATTGAGGACGGCAGCGGGAATCCCCATCTGCGCCAGTTGTGCAGCCTGATCCTGCATCAGGGCAATCAGCGGAGAAATCACGACCGAAGTTCGATCCGACA
>QIAK01000633.1:0-1353 GCA_003225515.1 Acidobacteriota bacterium
TAAAGAAACTTGCCATGGCTCAGTCTCCTCGTGCCGTGAGCTTGAACTGTTTGGGTTGCACAGGCGCGCCTTCTTTGGCCTTCTGTATACCCTCCGCGATCACTTGCTCCCCTGCCTTTATGCCTTCAGTGATTACCCACATCTGACCAAATCGTTCGCCAGTCTTGACCGGCCGGATGCTGGCTTTGTTGTCTGGACCAACTACGACCACGCTATAGGTCCCCTGAGTTTCGACTACCGATCGCTGGGGCACCAGGAGAGCTCCTTTGTTAATTCCAGTAGCCGCGCGCACGCGCCCGAACATTCCCGGCCGTAAGATCGATCCCGGATTGTCGAAGGCTCCTGCCATGCGAATTGTCCCTGTTTTCACGTCGACTTGCCGGTCGGCAAGCACTACCCAACCTTTCTGCGGATACACCGTGCCGTCTGAGAGGATGAGTTCCAGTTGTGTCTGCCCAGCCTGCCTCTTTCCCTCTGTCACTGCGCTGATTCGCTTCGCAAATTTCAGGTACTCCTGTTCGCTGATGGCGAAGTTCGCTTTGATTGGCTGCACTTGTGAAACCGTCGTCAGAATCGTATTTGGGCCCACCAGATCGCCAATCTGTCCTTTGGCGAGACCCGCTACCCCGTCGATCAACGAGCGCACCTTGGTGAAACTCAAATTCAATCGTGCCTGTTCCACTTGCGCCTTTGCAGCCGCGACCAGTGCCTCCGCTGCTGCGTTGGCCTGAATATCGTTATCCAGTTGAGCCTGTGGGATTGCGCTCTCTTCAGCGAGTGGAGTATCCCGTGCGACATCCAGCGTCGTCTTTCCTAATTGTGCTTGTGCCTGTGCCAGCTGTCCTTGAGTCTGTGCCAGGGCTGCTTCGAAGGGACGTGGATCGATCTCAAATAGCAGATCGCCTTTGCGGAGTGTGGTGCCTTCTTTATAGTTTTGCGTTATTAGGTATCCAGTGACCTGAGGCTGAATTTGCGCATTTACGTATCCATCCAGCGTAGAAATGCATTCGGTGAAGAGAGGAACATCGTGTTGGCTTACCGGCACAACCTCGACCTCTGGCGGTGGCGCCTCGGCAACAACCTTATCTGTACTGCACCCCCAGAGGCTTACCAGGAGCAGCAAGGCCATGCTGATTGACAGCATGGTCCACGATTCGCTCGAGTGTAGGACTTGTGTTTCGCGTACAGGTCCAAGCTGGAAGAGTTCACCTTCAGGTTGCATGAGAAACTCCTGAAACAGCGACAGCAAATCAGATACTTTGCGTGGCTCAATCAAGTGCAAGTAGTGCGTACCTCAAAGTCCGTGAGTGTTGCACCCGCGAACACGGTAGGATCGCCCAAAGAGTAGAAGCC
>QIAK01000633.1:1488-4809 GCA_003225515.1 Acidobacteriota bacterium
ATACCCGGCAAAATATTGGTTAAAGACTTGTCCTTCAAAGGGCAAGGGCTAGACACAAATCCTAAGAGGGTTTCATGCCCTGCTAGCAGACGGGCACGGGCTTGATGAAGTATGTTTGCTTCATGGCGGTCCTCGACGCAATCGATTGGGACATTCATGAGTCAAATCCCGCGAGTTGTCGCGCGAGGATTGTACCCATCGCGCCTCGTGTGCTGCTAGCGGACGACCAGGAAGAGATACTCCTAACAATTGCGGCCATGCTTGAAGAAGAATTTGACATTGTAGGGTTGGCAGAAAATGGGGCACAGGTTCTTGATCTTGTATTCAAACGCTCTCCGGACGTGTTGGTGCTCGACATCTTCATGCCAGTCATGAATGGAATGGAGACGGCCACCTCTCTAAGAGCATCTGGCTGTCCGGTCAAGGTTTTGTTCCTTACGGTCATAGAGGATTCAGATTTCGTTCAAAGTGCAATTTCTATGGGTGCGCTGGGCTATGTCTTAAAGCCCCATCTCGCTACAGATCTGATTCCAGCAATTCGAGCTGTCCTGCAAGGCCGCCTTTACGTCTCTCCCTGTATGCACTGGTCCTAGCTTGCGATCGCCGGCCCATGTTCTAGCCGGTATAGTGCTATGAGCAGCTCAGGAGACTCGAATGAAGAATTCTGGAACACTGGCATGACTAACAGTTATTCTTTAGTGCTGCTTTCAATACGTTTGCTTGCAGTATGCTCCAAAGCGGCACTGAACTGACATAACGGCATGGACAGTCGTCACCGAGCTCGCCTGCTCATCGCAGATGACCACACGCTATTAGCAGAAGCCTGCAAGAACCTGCTCGAACCTGAGTTTCAGGTGATCGGCATAGTCAACAATGGACGAGATCTGTTGCGTGTAGCGGAATCTCTGAAACCCGATCTTGTAATCCTGGACATTGCGATGCCACAGTTAAATGCACTGGATGCCGGTGAGCAACTCAAGCGAGCGCTACCCTCGTGCAAATTGGTATTCATGACCATGAACATGGAACCCGATGTGGCGGCCGAGGCATTTCGTAGAGGAGCCTCAGGGTACGTAGTTAAGAGTGCGACAGTTCTGGAACTCGTAACCGCGGTTCGGCGAGCCCTCAGGTCGGAATCCTATCTCTCGCCGCTCATAACCAGGGATACTGTGGATTTTCTCCTAAGACGAGGGGGCTCGTTCGCGGAAGAGAAAAGACTCACCCCCAGGCAGAGCGAGATTCTCCAACTGTTCGCGGAAGGCATGTCGATGAAGGAAATCGCAGGTGTCCTCAATCTCAAGCCCGGTACAGTCGCCTTTCACAAGTACAACTTGATGCAGGTGCTTGGAGTGAAAAGCAATGCTGGGCTTCTTCAGTACGCCATTAAACACCATCTGATCAGCTGAAGAGCCAAACGTGCCGGCCACCCTGTCGGACGTCAACGCGTAACCTGGCTCTAAGCCTGCAAGCTGGGAAAACTGACAGTCAGCGTTTGAGAATCACCGTCGTAGACTCATGTAAAGACAGTGATCGCCCATGAGCGCTGCTTCTACAATCAGCTTGATTCCGCAACTTGCTTCCGCTTTGGAAGAACTCAACCAGCACCAGACCCGACAATCACTCCTACACATCGCAAGATTTATCGCGTTCTCTGCTATCGCGTTAATTGTGACCGCGACGCCTGGGCTATGTTTTGACGAACAATCCAAGTATTTGGCAGAGCTCCCGGCTCCTCTGGCCGAGAACGTCGGTGCCGCCGTGGAGATTGATGGATGACCGATTTTAGTGATTTACGCAAGCATTGGAGGTTTCACTCCGCAAGAACGGGCCGAAGCTATTCAAGATCGCATCGTCGCTGTGGGCAGCGATAAGGGAATTGCAGTCGAGGCGATTCATACTGAAAATCGGGGAAGCTGGACCGAGATCCTCGCCGGCAAGAATCGGATTATGGCTATCACCGAGGCTGACGCCATAGAAGCGAGCAGAGTGCGCTCTGAACTGTCGTGATTCAGTACCGAAGTGATCACACCGTCAGACATTTGTTGTTTGGAGTGATGTACACAATTCTAGCCACGGGCGGATTTCTGCTATTCATTGTTGGTCTCTTCTGGCTCAGGAAAAGACTGCGCAAGCGATTGGAAGCAAAGTTGAGTCACACAGAGCCAGGAATGCCAAATCAAGTGTTCGGAGGCCGACTTGGGCGCTATCTGGGCCAGCCTTTGTTAGCGATCAGCCGGGTTGCGATCTGGATAACCTTGCTGGCAATGTTGCAAGCTTATGGAACAGTCGTTCTCCGTTTCTTCCCCGCAACGAAGTATACCTCGTACCAGGTGACGAACTGGCTCTTCTCGGCGTTAGCCGGTTTCGGGAAAAATGTCATTGCCTACGCACCAAATCTCATCCTGCTCGCATTCATCTGCCTAATTACTTTTTATCTGATCAAAGTGAATGAGTACTTCTTTGGGGAACTCCGAGATGAAAAGCTCAGGATCCGGGGGTTTTATTCAGATTGGGCACAGCCAACAGCAAAGCTCACGAAGGCTTTGATCCTGGTGGCGTCCGTGATTGTGGCTTCTCCGTACCTGCCCGGATCACAAAGCCCCGCTTTCAAAGGCATTTCGGTATTCCTTGGCGTTCTTCTTTCGCTTGGTTCAACTTCAGCAGTTGCACACGGAGTTTCGGGGACGATCCTTACATATATGCGCGCTTTTCAAGTGGGCGATTTTGTTCGCATTGGGAATGACGTGGGAGAGGTGATCGAAAAGACCCTACTTGTCACACGCATGTGCACCCAAAAGAATGAGGTGATCACGATACCCAATGGCACCGTGCTAGGTGGCGTGGTGGTGAACTACAGTGCGGAAGCGAGAAAACGTGGCGTGATATTTCACACCCTTGTAACCATTGGGTACAGCGCTCCCTGGCGGCAGGTTCATCAACTGCTCTTGTCCGCCGCGCTTTCCACTGAAGGCGTATTGCAGGATCCTCCACCCTTCGTGCTGCAGACAGCACTGAATGATTTTTACGTTTCGTACGAGCTGAATGCTTATACCGTAAAGCCCCGCGATATGCAGAACATCTACTCCATTTTGCACCAGAACATTCAGGACACGTTCAATGAAGCAGGAGTTGAGATCAATTCACCTCATTACGCATCGCTTCGGGACGGGAATGAGACCACGATTCCGCACAGCTACGTGCCCAAGGAATATAAGCATCCGGTATTCGAGGTCCGCGAAGTCAATGTTTCTGCTAGCTCTGCGGCCGGCCACCAGGAAAGAGAGAACAGCGACGTCGTTCATGATCCCGAGGTGGTTCAGA
>QIAK01000076.1:0-200 GCA_003225515.1 Acidobacteriota bacterium
GAACATAGTTCACCGCGGCGGTGCGTTCCAGTTTGTCCCAGGCGAACTTGCGGCCTTCGAGGGCGCGCTTCAAAGTCTTGAATAGCACAATGGAAAACAGCTGGCGATAAGCGAAACGCTGCAACCACACCTGAGTCAGCAGCCATGCGTCTTCTTTGTCGTTGGGATGGCGGCGTTCCAGCGCGAACGCAATCGCCGAG
>QIAK01000076.1:238-14753 GCA_003225515.1 Acidobacteriota bacterium
AGTCCGGGTGAAAATGCTTCTGGATGTAGTACCAGATGGTTCCCACCGCGAACATGATATCGATCAGCGGAGAAACCAGCGGCAGCAGAATCTGGAAGATGACGATGTTCGGCAGCGCCACCCAGCCCAGCGCGCCTTTGCGCGCGACCACGCTACGATGTTTGTACACCGCCTGCAGAATGCCGAACGACCAGCGGAAGCGCTGCCGCATTAAGCCATTCGCATTGGTCGGAGCTTCGGTATAGGCAAGCGCCATATCTTCATATTCGACGCGATAGCCCCGCCGTAGCAGGGCCATGGTAAGATCGGCGTCTTCAGCTACCGTATCCACGTGGTACCCGCCGGCCTCACGCACAGCCGAGACACGCCACGCACCAATCGCGCCCGGCACCACGCTGACGGCGCCCAGAACGTCGAGGGCGCGGCGCTCGAAATTTTGGCTGGTGATGTACTCGAGGGCCTGCCAGCGCGTCCACAAATTAACGCGATTGCCTACTTTTGCGTTTCCTGCAATCGCTCCCACCTTGGGATTGATAAAGTGCGGCACCAGCCGTGAAATGGCATCGGGAGCGATGATGGTATCAGCATCGATGCCCACGAAAAGTTCCGCGTCCCGAATATGTTCGATACCGTAGTTGAGGGCCTCGGCCTTGCCGGCATTCGGCTTGGTAAGGATCAGAACCTGTCCTGCGGCGACTTGCGCCGCGAACGCGTTACGCGCCACGTCAAGCGTCCGGTCCTTCGAGCCGTCGTCTATAACGATCACGAACAGATTGGGATAATCCGACTGGAGCGCCGCCCGTACGGTGCGCTCGATTACTTTTTCTTCGTTGTAGGCGGGAATCAGCACTGCGACTTCCGGTTTATAGGACGCGACTTCGGCGGGCTTGCCGAATATTTTTTCGCGAACCCGATCATAAATCGCAGCCGCTCCAATGAAGATCAGGCGCCCGGTCATAAGCAGGTCGCCCATCAGGAATATCTAGGTGATGACGACGATTCCTGCGTCGAATATCCAGAAACCGAGCCGGTCTAGTCGTGCCGCCCAAAGCTCGCTCGCAGGCAGCGGCGCCATCACGTCTGCGCGGGTTTTCCCGAGAAGCTCGTAGACCGGCGCAATCTCATAGCCGCGCGCGCGGATGCCGTCAATGATCATCGGCAGAGCTCGCACAGTTTCTGAGCGGTTACCGCCGCCATCGTGCAGCAGCACGATGTTGCCGCAGCGCAAATTCTCCTGCTTGCACGGTGGCAGATGCGAGAGCACGTAAGACGAGATTCTCTCCGCCGTAGGTTTGTCGCTCCAATCGTTGGGGTCGATCCGATTGCCAACCGTGATGTAACCCATTTCCTGCGGAATCTCGAGCGGGCGCACCTGATCGGCAGTGTCCGGCTCCTCATCGATCGCGTAAGGCGGCCGCATCAACGTGGCGCGAACCCCTAACAGGCTGGCAAACAGCCGTTCGGTAAGGTTGAGTTCAACTTTTACATGTACGTCAGAGATGTTGCTGATATCAGGATGGGTGAAAGTGTGGTTCCCGATTGTGTTGCCTTCGTTATAAATCCGTTTTGCGATGCCGGAAAATTTGTCCGCCTGAATGCCGATCAAGAAGAAAGTTGCATTCGCGTGCTTCTGTTTCAGGACGTCAAGAATCCTCGGTGTCCACTGCGGATCGGGACCGTCATCGAAGGTGAGCGCAATTTTATTAGGAGAATAGCCATAGCGCCCGACGCGGTAAGGCTCGGGCAGAGTCTGGAAGACCTCGTCCGTAATGAGCTTGCTGTTTTCGTCGATCGTCAGATCGCGAAAGCCGTGAGCGGGCTTGTCTTCGATGCGCAGAATTTCGCCTTGTCCCTCCATATCGACGTCGGCCCCGGGAGGAACGTCGCGCAGTTTGTCGGTCGCGCCGCTATCGCCTGGCTGGTCCCAGATTCTCCACAGCGAGCGGTCTTCGCTGCCCAGCCGCCAGAGCGCGAATGTCTGGATGCCAAGCGCCTGCGCCGATCGCATATGATTCAGTGCCGTCACTGCATCCAGGAACCAGATGTCGTGCCTCAGGCCGCGTTCATCGAGATAGCTGAAGTGCGGATTCATGGCCTCGTCATCAAAGTTGACGTCTTGCTCGGAATCGCGTGCGGCTAGCCATGCATCCTGCGCGCTCGCGGGGGTGTCATGAACGTCAGCAGGCAGCGTTCCATTCGTGGGTTTGAGCGCCCAGTCGTAGCCATAATTGGCGATCGCACAAATGATCTTCTCTTTTGGAATCACGGTCCGGGCGAACTTAAGATTCGACTCGAACCAGTCTTGTGAGGCCACCGGGCCCGATGCCGCACCAGGGAAGTGCTCGTCATAGTTCATCAGCACGACGCCATCGGCTGCGGCCGCAATCGCCGGATAATCGTATTCATCATTATGCGGAGGAACCGCCACGTACAGCTTCATGTTGCGGGCGTGCAGATCGCCCGACAATTCCTTTAAGAGAGCCAAGTAGCCGGGCTGTCCGTTGGCACGGAAGGCCTCAAAATCCACCAACAGCCCTCGGTAGTGCCCCGACGAAAGAAATTGCCCAGTCTGCCTGCGGAACAAGGCCCGCGCATCCGGGTCATTCAAAAAATCGGCGATATCTTCGATCCAGTTCATGCCGTCGGAATTGTTTACCATGGGGAAAACTTCCATCCCAGGATCTTCCGTCTTGAGAAACGGCATCACGCGGTCGTCGACGGGCAGCACTGAACTGCCCTGCACCACATCGAAATATTTGTTGGTTTGGTCGTCCACGCCCTGCAGTCTTCCGTCGGAGGTGAGTACGTGCAGCCAGTCGGGATACAGAATGTCGACCTGGTGGGCGAAAGCGCGTAGCGATGAGAAACTGGCTGCGTCCCACGGCACGTAAAACGCGGCGCGAATGCCTTCTCCCTGATTCAAAGTGACTTGCGAGGCCGCTAGTTTGGATTTTCGGTGAGAGCGCGCCGCAAGTTTCTTTTGGCGGTCGCGGGCTTTCTCCTTTTCGCTTTCTTTCAGCGCTTTCAAAGCGCGTTTCTGGGGGGGGAAAAGGAGTTCCGGCAGAGTCTCATCGCGCAGCGCCGTAAACACGAAGAAAATGATTAATGCAGATACGAGTATTGCGGATACGTCGATCAGCCGTCGTAGACGCTTCCAGCGGGCGCGTTGGGGATCATAAAAGACTGGTTGAGCCATGGGAGAGCGACTATTTATCGTATGCCGCCCGGGAGCGCACGGTCAATTCTCAGGGGACAATGGGTTGTGGCTCATTTTGAATTTCTGGCATCTTCGATGTCGATGGCGTCATCCTGAGAGTAGCCGTTCTTCAGGCGGAGCGAAGGATCTCCCGCAGCAGTTCTCTGATTGCGGAAAACTTTCTCGGCTACCCGATTCTCGAAACGCGCTATCATTCGCAGCGTGCGGGAACTAGCGGGAAAGAAAGCGCGTTTCTTCCTTGCGGCAAGCCTGGCGGCCCTGGCGCTTCGGTTGCTGTTGGTGCTGCGGTTTCCCGGCGTGGTGGACGACTCCAAGTTTTACGCTGACATCGCCGAAAACTGGCTGCACCACGGAGTTTATGGCATCACCAACTCGGGCGTGATCGTCCCGACCGTGTCGCGGTTACCCGGATATCCAGCATTTTTAGCGGCGATATTCGCAATCTTTGGCACGGGCAACTTCCGAGCGGTCCTGCTGGTGCAAGTTTTGTTCGATCTGGGAACGTGTTTCCTGATTGCGGACATGGCGCGCCGCCTGTTTTCCGCACGAGCGGCACAAGCCGCGTTCCTGATGGCGGCGCTCTGCCCGTTTCTGGCCAACTACGCTGCCTCGGTTCTAACCGAGACGCTGGAAATCTTTTTCACCGCGCTGGCTCTCGACTTACTCTTCGGCAGTCTGGAAATATGCGGTGCTGATGTCGACGCTACTGGCACGCACGTTCGATCGAACATCCAACCGAACATGCTCTGGCTCGGTTGCGGACTCTCTGTAGGTGCCACCATTTTGCTTCGGCCCGATGGCGGAATTTTATTGGCTGCGATCGGCGGATATCTCCTGTGGTTGCTCGTGCTCGGCCTGCGCGCTCGAGCGCAACGAAACACGGGCAGAAGTTTCGTACCGCGAAAAATCTTCTGGGCCGCTGTGCTGGTCGCGGCCGGAGCCATTACGCCACTGGTTCCGTGGACGCTGCGCAATCTGCACACGCTCCACCGCTTCGAGCCTCTGGCTCCGCGTTATGCGACCGACTCCGACGAAATCGCCATGCCCGGATTCAATCGTTGGGTTAAGACCTGGATCGCCGACTACGTATCTGTTCAGGAAATTTACTGGGCCGTCCCCGGTTCGGATATGGACGTCACGCGCCTGCCGCGCCGCGCGTTTGATTCCGAGGAGCAGAAAACACGAACTGCCGAACTCCTGGCCGACTACAACGCCGATCACGAAATGACTTTGCCACTCGACGCCCGCTTCGCAGCTTTGGCAGCGGAGCGGGTTCACCATGCGCCCATCCGCTATTACATCTGGCTTCCCGCATTGCGCATTCTCGACATGTGGCTGCGTCCGCGAACGGAAATGTTTCCCTCCGATCCGCGCTGGTGGGAGTTCAACGATGATGGCCGATGGCTCGCAGTCAGCCTGTCGTTTGGAGCAATCAATTTGTTTTACGTTGTGATTTGTGCCGCAGGACTCGGACGCGCGCACGCAATTTTTGGCATTGGCGTATTGTTTTTGTTTCTACTGCTGCGCTCTTTGTTTCTCGGGACGCTGGAAAATCCCGAGCCTCGTTACACGTTGGAATGCTTTCCAGCCGCGATTGTGCTGGCCTCCGCGCTGTTTCACCGCGATGCATAAACTTCCATTTTTTGCATATCATCTGTGAAAGCTCGTATTTAAACGTTTCAATTGAACTGTAAGTCCTGAAGATTGTGCTTGAAAGTTTTGGCGCTGAAGTTGCACAATACCGCCCATTCAGGTCCCCGGGGACCTCCCTGCAGATCGTAATTTCCCGGGAAAACACAATTCGAGAGCGCAATGCTCTCGGCCAAAGGAGCTTCCCCATGCGTTCCGGCTCACGTGCAGTTGTTTTGTTAGTTTGCCTTTTCAGTGCCATCAGCACTTTCGTGTGGGCTCAGACGGCAGCCACATCCCTGCGCGGCACAATCATCGATCCCAAAGGTGCCGTGATGTCGGGCGTCACAGTTACGCTGAACAATCCCGCGACGGGATTTTCGCGCACCACGAAATCAGGCAACGACGGAGTCTATCAATTTATCGAGGTACCGCCTGCGACTTACGTCATGACGGAAAACGCGGCCGGGTTTGCGCCCCTGAAGCAGGAAAAGGTCCTACTGCAAGTGAACCAACCTGCAACGCTCGACATTACGATGTCGGTAAAGGGCACGACGGAGGTCGTGGAGGTGAGCAGCCAGGCGCCCCTGGTAAACACTCAGGATGCCAGCATGGGACATGCTTTTACAACCGAGCAAATCTTGAGCCTGCCATTTGAAGGCCGCGATCCGGCGGGAATTCTAAGTCTGCAGCCCGGTGTTGCTTACACCGGAAACAGCCAGGCGCTCGATCCTACGAACGATAGCAGGAGCGGATCGGTCGCAGGAGGCCGCAGCGACCAGGCCAACATTACCATCGACGGTGTGGACGACAATGACCCAATTTTAGGCAATGCCTTTCAGGGTGTTCTACGAGCGACGTTGGATTCACTTCAGGAATTCCGCGTAACCACAGCCGGGGGCACTGCGGATGAAGGGCGCGCATCGGGTGCGCAAGTGGTGCTGGTGACAAAGAGTGGCACTAACGCATTCCACGGAACACTCTTCGAATATCACCGTCCGACTGTTACCGCTGCTAATGACTGGTTTATAAAGGACTCTCAGCTCACGAATGGACAAGCGAATATTCCCACCAAAGTACTGCGCAATACATTCGGGGCCTCGTTTGGCGGACCGATCATCAAAGATCGTTTCTTCTTTTTCGGCAGTTATGAAGCAGGAAGGCTTCGCGAGGATACAGTCATAACGCGCACCGTGCCGAGCGATAACTTGCGCAATGGTATTGTGAGCTACTTGTGCGACGTTGACATTACAAATCCCAATTGCCCTGCAGGCGGTGTAGTGACCATATCGGCTGGGCAGTTAGCGGCGCTGGATCCGAACTGCAGCAGCGCGCCCGGTTTTGGAGCGGGCGGCACGTGCCCGCTTGGGCCAGGCCCCAATCCCGCAGTGATGGCGGTTTTCCAGCAGTATCCTCATCCCAATACTGATACGGTGGGTGATGGCTATAATTTTCGCGGATTCACTTTCAACGCACCGGCTCCGCTAAATCTCGCCACCTACATTCTCAAACTCGATTACAACCTGACCAGAAACTCGAGCCATCGCCTTTTCGTACGAGGCAACTTGCAAAATGACAGGAGTGCGGGACTGGTGACCAACGGATCCCAATTCCCAGGCGATAAACCGGACCTGACCAATTTCAGTAACAACAAGGGTATCGCAGTTGGCTATACCGCTCTTTTTCGAAGTAACCTGATCAACAATCTTCGCTACGGCTACATCCGACAAGGGCTGGACAATGTTGGCCTGCAGAGCCAGCATTACGTGAATTTCCGTGGACTGGACGACCTGAATGGACAGACCCCCACCACGCGCGCCATCGTCCCGGTGCATAATATCGTCGACGACCTCACCTGGACGAAGGGAAAGCACACCTTACAATTTGGCGGGAATTTCCGCATCATCAACGATGGGCGCGTCGGAAACTCAGTCTCATTCAACTTCGCGCAAACCAACGTCTCCTGGCTGGACCAAGCGGGTATTTCCAATACTGGTACCAGCCTCGACCCGTGTGCAAAACAATTTGCCAGCAAGAACCTGCCCTGCGTCTCCAATGGCTTCAGCCAGTCTTACGACCTGGCGGTCGCAGCGCTGACCGGAATCGTTCCGTTCATACAAGGAGAGTACAACCAGGACAAGACAGGAGCCCTATCTCCTGAAGGCGCTTTTGTGAAGCGCGCCTTCCGCACCCACGAAGGCGAAATGTACCTGCAAGACAGCTGGAGAGTAAAGCCCAGCCTGACGTTCACAGCGGGGTTGCGGTACACCCTGCTGCAGCCTCCTTACGAAACGCATGGGAACCAGATCGCTCCCGATGTGAGTTTGAATCAGTTCTTCAAGCAACGAGAACAGGCCATGCGGTTGGGTCAGACTTACAATCCCCTGGTTTCGTTGAATATTTCGGGCCAGGCCAACGGGAAAGCCCCTTATTGGGCTTGGGACTACAAAGACCTCGCGCCGCGCTTCGCGGTGGCCTGGAGTCCCACGGCCGATAGCGGATGGCTCCGGAAGCTGAGCGGAGGGCCTGGGAAACTTTCGGTTCGTGCTGGCGCCGGCATTTACTTCGATCACTTTGGCGAGGGCATTGTAAATACGTTTGATCGCCAAGGTTCATTCGGCCTCACCACACTGATTGATAATCCGGCCGGTACTCAGGGTGTCGACACCTCTCCACGCTTCACTGCTTTGAACACAATCCCCACAATGGCGGCAGCAGGATGCAATGCTCCACCTTGCAACATTCTCCCTCCCGCACCCAGCGGCGCATTTCCAGTAGCGCCGCCTACGGATCTGGCTGCCGGGGGATTTGCCATTACCTGGGGATTGGATGACAAGCTGAGGACTCCATACTCTGAAGTAGTGAACTTGAGCATCACACGGGAACTACCTCACGGCTTCGTGCTGGAAACTTCATACGTCGGGCGCTTCGCTCACCGCTTGCTTCAGGAGGAAGACCTGGCGATGCCTCTTGATATCAAAGATCCTACCTCGGGCAGCGATTACTTTTCAGCGGCGCAAACGCTTGGGAAGGCTGCATTATCGGGCGTACCGATCCAAAACATCGGCACGATTCCCTACTTTGAAAACCTATTCCCGGCCGCTGCGGGTGCGACCTCGAGCCAAGGGTCGGGTTGTGCGCCGGGATCTCTAGACGCGGGCGGGAATTTTACTTTGAGCTCCTATTCCGCGACCCAGGCGATGTATGACTCCTGGGCCTGCAATGTGGGCAATGAAACTACGCCGCTTTTCGTTGCCGACCTGTTTTGTTTTCCCGCATGCGCGCAGTTGCCAGGGCAGCCTGCGGGCGGACAGCCATATAACTTCTTCGATGCTCAGTGGTCATCGTTATACGCGTGGCGCAGCATCGGAAACAGTGCCTATCACGGGCTGCAGATCAGCCTTCGCAAGCGCATGATCACCGGCCTGAACTTTGATGTGAACTACACATTCTCCAAGTCGATCGACGTCGGATCCAATGCGGAGCGGATCAACGAATTTGAAGGCGGCGGTTTTGCCAGCCAGATTATCAACGCATGGTCGCCAAAACAGTTGCGTTCAGTTTCCGATTTCGATAACACTCACCAGATTAATGCCAATTGGGTGTACGACCTGCCTGTTGGGCGAGGCAGGCAATTCGCCTCAAATATGGGCAGCACCATGAATGCTGTCTTTGGCGGCTGGCAACTCGCCGGCCTATGGCGCTGGTCGAGCGGATTCCCCTTCACTGTGGAGCCTGGCTTGGGTTTCTGGGCTACCGATTGGCAGTTAACCTCAGCCGCCGTAATGACAGGACCTAAGCCTAAGACAGGTTCCTATGTAGTGGTACCCTCTGCAGGAGGTACTCGGCAGCCTGACGTCTTTCAGAATCCGTCGCAGGCTAGTCAGAGCTTCCGGGTGGCACTGGCCGGAGAGTCAGGTCAGCGCAATAACTTGCGCGGACCTGGAACCTTTGACGTCGACGCAAGTCTGGCGAAATCGTGGAAGATCCTGGAGGGCAAAGAACTCACTTTCCGCTGGGAGACTTTCAACATAACCAACACTCCGCGCTTTGACGTGGGCCAGATGCAATTCCAAGGCAATAACAGCCTGGCAACGGCGGGCACCTTCGGTGTATTCCTGAATACTCTGAACAAGCCGCGCCTGATGGAGTTTGCCCTGCGGTTTACTTTCTAGAACAGCGCGAGTAAAACTGAAAAAGGCCGCGAGTGCAGCGCGGCCTTTTCATTCAACCAGTGCAGGTTATTGTTCGCCGGCTGAAGCGCTGCTTCCCCAGAGAGCGTTGCTGCCCCATAGGGCATTGCTACCCCACAGTGCGTTACTGCCCCACAACGCGTTGCTTCCCCAAAGTGCGTTCGATCCCCAGAGCGCGTTGGAACCCCACAGGGCATTGCTGCCCCAGAGTGCGTTGCTGCCGGTCATGGTCGTTGACGTAGTGCCGGCAACAAATTCAGTCGATCCCCATACCGCCGAATTCCCCCATGTTGCAGAGGTGTTCCAGACTGCGGTCGAGCTGTCACTCAGATAGACGTTGCCCGATTTGGCGTCGTACGAAGCCACCGGAGACATTGCAGTCCCTTTGGCCACGTCGGTGCTGTTCATTGCGGCTTCAACGTCGACGTACCCCGCGCCCACGGTGAATATGTCGTACTGATCGGTGTAGGTGATGCCCGTGCTCGGATCAGTCGTACTGCTGAAGGCGGGAAACGACTTCCATGCCGTCTTCATCAGCCGTGCCTTCACTTGATCGGGAGTCAGCGTCGGACTCTTCTGAAGCAAATCCGCCACCACGCCGCTCACTACGCCCGCCGCCATGCTGGTGCCGCTCAGGGTGAAGTAACTGGACGATGACGCGCTGCTTCCACCTTTAACATAGAAACTGTAAGGAACGCGATTCGCCGGAAATTGGTTATACAGCGTCGAACCCGGCGTCTCCAGTGAGACCAGCAGGTTGCCTGGCGCAACCAGATCAGGTTTAGCAACCGCATCGATTGCGGTCGGTCCCTTAGAACTGTAGCTGGCGATCTGGTCATCCACGCGGGTCGGCGTGCCCAGAGTCTTCATCGATCCTACGGTGATCACGTACGGATCGTTTCCTGGCGAGGTGACCGTGGCATATCCATCGGTGGGCAGGTAGCGGCCGTTGTTGCCTGCCGCCACGACCACGACAATGCCATTCTTCCACGCCTGTTCAACGGCCAGGCATAAAGGATCCAATTTGTAGGATTCGTAGATGGCGCGTCCCATGGAAAGATTGATCACTCGAATGTTGTAGGTTGACTTCAGCGAAATTGCCTTGTTGATAGCGGCAATGACGACGCTGTCAGTGGACGCCCCGTTGGCATCCAGCACGCGCAAGTTGACGATCTTCGCTCCCGGGGCGATTCCTTTGAATGTCTTCGTGTAGAGAATGCCACTGGAGTTGAAACCATCGCCCGCGATGAGTCCCGCGATGTGAGTGCCGTGTCCGTATTGGTCAGCGGGATTCGAGTTTCCCGGAACGAAGGACTGCTGATAAACGACTCGCGAGAACAGGCCCTGATACAAATCGAGGTTATTGCTCACTCCACTGTCGATCAGCGCCACACCAATGCCGGCTCCAGTGTAGTTCGACTGCCATGCGAACTCGGCATTCACCGCGGAGGCTGCGTTGTTCAGCGATGGTGTCAAGGGCCGGTCGGTGCTGATATAGACAACGTTCGACTGGTTCGAGAGATTGAGGATTCCGTTCCCGTCAAGGAGCGCAACCACGCCATTCACCAAGGGCAACTGGCTCAGGATCGTTCCGCCAAGCTTCACAATGTCATTGAGCAGGCAGCCCACAATAGGAATTAAACCGGTGCAACTCACCTGTGTTCCAGGTGCGTACTGCACGATCACCTGGACCTTCTGGGTCGAGTTGTAGCCCTTCAGTTCGGGCGATATCTTACTGGTATCCGCATGCGCCAGCGTGACTGTGGCAACCAGCACAATCAACGCTACCAAAATAGCCTTCTTCATATTCCCCCTCGCAAAGCGCCCATAGGCGCGTAACTCCCCAAGTAGCTCATACGTTTGCAGGTGGAATTCCAAACAGGGCTCAGGATCTTGCGTGTCTTCAACAACTTACGGGCGGCGTTGCGACGTCCGACGGGGCACTTTGTCCCACCGCCCGGGCGTGGGACAACTTGTCTCACAGACAGGGGCTGATTTCTTGCGGAAACCATGGTAATCACACAGACTCTTTTTGGGCGGACAGAGCCTCGCAATTCGTTGAAAATTTAAGGACTTGTCATGTCATGGGGCCGCTCCATTGGCGCGCGTGGATTCATTGCCGGCATGGCCATTGCCGCAGCGGCGTGCTTTGCGCTGGCGTTCTCGCACTGGCAATCCAGCGATCCCGTCAAATTCAGTTGTTACCTGATTGCGGCATTACTGGCTTCTTCACTCAAAGTCAGTTTGCCCGGCATTGAAGGAACGCTGTCAGTCAATTTCCTGTTCACCCTGCTCGGTATTCTGGAATTGAGCTTGCCTCAAACGCTGGTAATCGGACTCGCCAGCACCCTGGCACAGTTTTATTGGAGACCGGCGCGTCGCTTGAAGTGGGTTCAACTGGTATTCAATCTCGCGCAGGTGACGGTTTCAAGCGCCGTCGCCTACGGCTCTTACAAACTGGTCGTGGTTTATCTGCTTCACGCGCCGGGGCCGCTTGCGCTTCTGATAGCAGCCATTACTCACTTCAGCTGCAACACCGCGGCGATGTCGACCATCATCGGGCTGACCGAAGATAAACCGATCGCAAAGGTTTGGACCGCCAGTTATTTGTGGTCATTCCCCTATTACATGGTGGGAGCGGCCGCGGCTGGCCTGGTCAACTTTCTGAACCAGCATATCGGATGGCAATCGTCGCTGCTGGTTCTGCCGCCCATCTATCTGATGTACCGTTCTTATCGGCTTTACCTGGGCAAGCTCGAAACCGAGAAGCAGCATGCCGAACAGGTTTCAAGCCTGCATCTGCGGACCATCGAAGCGCTCGCTCTGGCTATCGAAGCTAAAGATGAAAATACCGGCGAACATCTGCATCGGGTGCGCATCTACGCTATGGAAATCGCCAAGGAAATGGGCTTAACGGAGGACGAAACGGAAGCGCTCAAGGCCGCCTCCGTGCTGCATGACATCGGCAAGCTCGCCGTCCCCGAGCACATCATTTCGAAGCCGGGGAAATTGACGCCGGAAGAATTCGACAAGATGAAAATCCACCCCATTGTCGGAGCGGAGATTCTGGAGCAAGTTCACTTTCCATATCCCGTGGTGCCGATCGTGCGCGCTCATCATGAAAAATGGGATGGCAGCGGCTATCCAAATGGGCTCGCGGGAGAAGCGATTCCGATTGGCGCTCGCATTCTCGCCGCTGTCGATTGCCTCGACGCCTTAGCTTCGGATCGCCAGTATCGGAGAGCGCTCCCGTTGCACGATGCCATGGCGAAGGTGGCTGAAGATTCGGGCAAGAGCTTCGACCCGCAGGTGGTTGCGATTCTGCGGCGGCGATACATCGAGCTCGAGAACATGGCAAACCAGCAGCCGCTGGAAGCGCCTGTGAAGTTGTCGACGGACATCAAAGTCGAGCGCGGCTTGGCGCCGGCGGCTGGGTTCGCGGAATCTGCTGAGACAGATCACAACGTAATGGCGCCATCACGGAGCTACGCCGCTCTACTTTCCGCAGCCCGGCAGCAAGGTCAGGAGATTATCGACCTCAGTCTTCAAGCAGGCGCCTCTTTGCGTACTGAAGATATTCTGTCGCTGCTCGCCGTCCGCCTGAAGCGGCTAGTGCCGCATGATTCGTTGGCCATCTATTGTTCCCAAGGCGGAGCGCTGGTTCCAGAGTTTGTGAGCGGGGAAAACTTCCGTCTATTTTCTTCGTTGCGGATCCCCGATGGCGAAGGCCTTTCGGGATGGGTAGCGCAAAACCATAAGCCGATTCTGAACGGCAACCCGTCGGTTGAACCGGGATATCTGAATGATCCCACAAAGTACAGTACGCTGCGCTCCGCGCTGGCTGTGCCATTGGAGGGAAGCGCTAAGATCGCCGCGGTGCTGGCGCTGTATCGTGCGGACCAGGATGCATTCACCGCCGAAGATCTTCGTATCGTGGAAACGATTGCCTCGGGGTTGGGACTCGCAATCGAATCGGCAGCCGATTCGAAAGGTCTAGCGAACGCCGCAGGTGCCCAGTAGGGTGGCCGCGGTGGTTCCGTCGCCCCCCGCAGTTTATGGCGTTCCCCATTTATCCAGCGCTTCATTCCTTGGGGGAGGAACCTAGTTACTACCGTTAACTAACGGGTTATCAGGCTGTTACGCGAGTGCCTTTCGTGATATAACCGCCCCTGAGCATAAAAGCAGGCCTCCGCCCGCCAGGGGCTTGGTTTGACAAGCTTGGTTTAATAAAATGTTGGCCTCATTCGCAGACGAGCATCAGACGACAGGCCAGTCTAGAGGAGGTACCGTGGGCGAAGAAGCACGGACCGGAAAACGGTTCCCACTGGAATTGCCAATCAAGATACACAAGGGCGAAACCGGCGGAGACGCCGCTGGAATTACGGGGAATCTCAGCGCGGCCGGAGTGTACATCCGCGCGGACTCTTCAATGGAGATTGGATCGCCCGTAGAATTTGAAATCACGCTTCCCCCGGAGATGACGGGCGGTCAGGAGAATGTGACCATCCAGTGTAAGGGGCGGGTGGTGCGCGCAGACGAAACCGGGAGCGGCGGAGAAGGCCGCGGCGTCGCCTGCGTGATCGACTCCTACGAGTTCGTACGGAACTCATAATCGATTCGGAAAAAGACTTTCTGGGAGCGTTGATAACATGCTCAAACTGATTCTGGCCGATAACCAGGCGATCTTCCGGGCGGGCATTGCCAAAGTGCTGGCCGTGGAAGATGAAATGCGCATTGTGGCCCAGGCCCAGACGCCCGAACAAATGTTCATGGCGCTGGACAAGTTCCGGGCAGCGGTGCTGGTAGTGGCAGCGGGATTCCACAACGACTTTGCTGCGATCGTGCAGGGAGCGAACAAGGCCAAGACCCGCGTGATCGTGCTAGCCGATACCGGCGAGAGCGCGCAGCGCCACATGTCGAATGGTGCTCACGGCGTCGTCTACCGCAATGTGACCAGCGCTGCTTTGGTCGACTGTGTACGAAAGGTCGCACGCGGCGAAACCTGGGTGCAGGACGTTGCCGTACCGAGCGAGCTCACCGAAAACGATATGGTCGGCTTGCGCGTCCGCGACCGTCTCACCGCCAAAGAGCTGCGCATCGTCGCGCTGATCGTGCAGGGATACAAGAATAAAGAAATCGCCACGCAACTCGGCACTACCGAACAGGTAATTAAGAATTACCTGCGGAACGTGTACGACAAGATCGGTGTGTCGGACCGGCTGGAGCTGGCTCTGTTTACGATCCATCACCGGATTCTGAATGAAGCCGCTGCTGCGACCACGCAAGGTGTAGCGCCGCAACCGCCGGCAGGCGTCGCTCAGTAAACATTCCGCAAACGAAAATCAAAGGTCGCCTGCGGGCGGCCTTTTCCTTTTTTCTCTGGCTTTCCCGTAGCAACCCCGGGCGCGACCTCGCATACCAACTATCGTAGCAGGAGGGGATTTCATCTCAGTCTTTCTCCTGCCGTTTCCTAACT
>QIAK01000380.1:0-3625 GCA_003225515.1 Acidobacteriota bacterium
CATACTGCCTGTGCCGCCGAGAAGAGTGGTTCCGTAGAGATTGCCGGCTGCATCGCTAATCGGGCTAGCGTAGGGGAATTCGCCATCCTCGCGGTTGAACACGTGAAGATTGATTTCAGTCCACTGATCGCCAGGCTGGCGAAGCAACTTGTACACCGCGCCTACCGTTTCCCCGTTTCCGTTTACGCAGGTTCCGTAGAGATTTCCTGCGCCATCCGCAATGAGGCCGCTAGCAGGATTGGCCGCGACGGAACCGTCGAAACTGTACAGGACCTGCTCCTTCCAGTGATGGGACGGTAGCAGGCTCAGGCGAAAAACTGCGCCGAGTTGATGGGCACCTCCACCCTCCGTGGTGCCGTAAATGTGGCCGGAGTTATCAATAAGAAGCCGTTCGGCATAGGGAGAACTTCCGTCCGCGCCTCCTGTGAAACTGTACAGGACGGTCTCGTTCCAGCCGCGCGTCGAATGCGTGAGTTGATACACCGCACCGCTGTGATGAGCGCCTCCGCCCTGAGTTACCGCGTAGAGATTGCCGTTGCGACCGAGAGTGAGGCCCCCCGCGGGAGAGTCGCCGTCGAGGCCGGTGAAGGTGTGAAGAACGGTTTCCGTCCATTGTCCAGGTGTGCCCGGAGAAAGTTCGAAGATGGTGCCGATGCCGCCGCTTCCTCCACCATATGTTGTCCCAAAAAGATTTCCCGCCTTATCGAACACCAGCCCGGCGTAAGGATTTGCGCCGTCACTGCCGCCTGCGAAGCTGTACAGGACGCTTTCGGTCCAGCCTGTCTCGGAGCGAGTCAACTTAAAGACCACGCCCAGGTTGTGATCTCCGCCGCCGACGGTTGTTCCGTAGAGATTGCCGGCTGCATCGAGTATCACGTCGGCATAGTAGGGGTTGGCACCATCGGCTCCGCCGGTAAAACCGTAAACCACAGACTGATTCCAACTGCCGGACGGGGTACGGGTCAGTTCAAAGACTTCGCCCGCGCCGTTCGGTCCTCCGACAAACGCCGTACCAAATAGATTGCCCGAGGAATCCGCGACCAGGCTTGATAAAGGATCTCCACCATCTGCGTATCCCGTAAAGCTGTAAAGAGTCTCGTCCGTTTGCGCCGTGGCCGGGATAGTAAGCAGAGAGATGGCAAGCAGGGGCACAAGAAAATAAACAGCCTTTGGGATCATAATGGCTTACTCCTTGGGGCTGACGCGGGGGGGACACGCCGGGGAAGTGAAAAAAGCATAGCACGGGCGCGGCCCGTCTGGAACGTCTTTTCGTTTAACGAGAGACTTCCTCTCCTAAGTACCTATCGTAATTCTGAACAGTGGTGGTCCGGGCGGATGTGTGCCGGGCACGGAGGAACCACACGTTTGCACTTCCACATACCCTTGGGGCACACGTCATGTTTGCTGGCGTGAGTCGGGCAATCCAAGGCCCAGCAGGTCGATGGAGCAAAACTAGTGTGTTCGGGAACGGACAGGACATTTTCGCTTTCGGACACGAGTTTCCTGCCGCGAGCGCAGCTGACGCCCTAAGCTGAATGGGTTCAATGGTCTCCCCGAATGTCGATTGGCAACGAGAGTGTACCCAAACTCCCAATTCCTCTGTGACTCTTTAGTGCGAAACGAGGTGGAGAATGCGGACCCCAGGTAAAAATCTTCGCTATGGCTTGCGAATGTTGCGCAAGCATCCTGGGCTGACGGCGGCGGTGATTGCCACGCTGATGCTGGGAATCGGGGCGACGACCGCCATCTACACCGTAGTCTATGCCGTGTTGCTGGCGCCGCTGCCCTATCCTCATCCCGAACAATTGGTGATGGTCTGGTCGAAGACCAACGGGGGCAGGAACGTGATGTCGGCGGGAGATTTCCTTGACTGGACAAAGCAGAACAGAGCTTTTCAGCAACTGGCAGCCTTCACTGGCGCCAGCCTTAATCTCGCGACGAAAGATCAGCCCGAATCGATCGATGGAATGCGATGCACGCCGGGTTGGTTCAGTATGCAGGGGATCCCTTTCCTGATGGGGCGCGACATGCTTCCCGAGGAAGGAATTCCAGGCAAAGACCGCGCCACCGTTCTCACTTATCGACTTTGGAAGCGGCTGGGGGCGAACCCTGACATCCTGCAACAGCCCATACGGATCGATGGCCAACCCTATACGGTGGTGGGAGTGTTGTTGCCGGGAGTAGGGGACCGTTTCACCTTTGAAGCGGCAGTTCCACTGGCTTTTCGGCCGGAACAGATCAACCACGACTATCATTGGCTGCTCGCCATGGGCCGCATGAAGCCCGGTATCACTCTGCAACAAGCCCAGGCCGATATGGACGCGGTGACCAGCCATATCGCCGCTGAGTATCCCGCTTCGAACAAGGGTTGGGGAGCGTTCGTCGATCCATTAAAAAACGACTTCCTTCCTCGCGAGCGGATTCGCAACCTGTGGCTACTACTGGGCGCGGTGGGATTCGTGCTGGTGATTGCTTGTGTCAACATTGCAAATCTTCTGTTGGCGAAGGGTGCGGCGCGGCAGCGGGAAATTGCGATTCGCAGCTCCGTAGGTGCGACGCGGCGACAAATCTTTGCTCAATTTCTCACGGAGAGCCTGGTTCTGGCGCTGATTGGCGGTGGACTTGGAGTTGGGCTGGGCATGGGTTTACTGCGAGTGATTCTCAGCATTGTGCCCGACGGCATACTACCTTCCGAAGCAAATTTTCAACTGGATCTACATGTCCTGGCTGGTGCGCTCGCCGCGACCACGGTGGCAGGTCTGCTATTTGGGTGCGCGCCCGCCTGGTACGCCTCGCGGGTCGATCCTGCGGAGTCGCTCAAGGATGGCGGACGCTCAGGAACAAGCGCGGGCAGCCACAAACTGCGCCGCGGCCTGATCATTGGCGAATTCGGATTGGCGCTGTCATTGCTGGCGGGTGCTGGCCTCGCCATTCACAGCTTTTGGAACCTCACGCGTGTCGATCTCGGAGTACGCACCGATCATGTATTGACGTTCAGGCTGGATCAACGCCAAGGGCGATTCAAGTCTCCTGAAGAAATGTACGTCTACAACCAACAGATGCTGAGCGCAATTCGGTCGGTGCCAGGAGTGTCTTCTGCAGCTACCGTAACGGGAGTGCCGCTTCGCTATCATAGCGACGGCATCACGTTGAAGGTGGTTGGCGCGACCTATGCAACTCGCTCGCAGCAGCCGGGTGCGGGATTCCAGTCGATTTCGCCGGACTACTTCAAGACCTTCGGCATACAAATGCTCCAGGGGCGCGTGTTCAATGAGCAGGACACTGCCGCCGGCGTGCGGGTAGCGATTGTAAATGAAGAGTTTGCCAACCGTTTCCTGAAAGGCCTGGACCCTCTCCAGCAACGATTGTCCATTAACCAGCTGATTCCCGGTTCGCCGCAATTGGGGCCTGAGATGGAATGGCAGATTGTCGGCGTCAGTCACAACGTGAGGTATGGCGATTTCCGCGACGATGATCCGGAAGTCGACGTTCCCTTTGCGCAGTCGTTATCGCCGAACGCAACTATTGGCGTGCGGACGGCTGAGGATCCGGCTGCGATGGCCCGGACGATTGCGGCGGCGGTGCATTCGGTCGATTCTGAGATCGCCCTGGCGCGTGTGCGGAC